>JAEUQT010000003.1:0-38951 GCA_016789445.1 bacterium
TTTAGCAACTTGAACTCGTCGCGCGATATTTTTCCGTCATTTCCGGAAAAAAGAAAAAGTACACAACTAAGCGCAGATGCACCCAAACCGAGACCGAGAGTAACCGAAAAAATGAGCAGGTACGCAGTATGCAGGCCGATGTACGAGAAAAATTCCATGACCTCATCATATCTCAAATCGAGAGGGAGCTATAGATGAATGTCTATATGTATGTGGATTCGCGAGCTTGTAAACCGCCTTCTTCTGAATCGAACCGCATGGCATTTCCGCCGTCCGCACTGCCCGAATACTTGGAGGGCAGAACCCCGAAAAGAAAAAACGCCCTTTCTTTTTTCAAAATGCATTCCCCCCGCCAAACAAAAAATGCATGGAGCGTTTTTCTTTTCGGGGTTGCCGCCGAGTCTGCGAGGCGGCGGGCGGCGTTCAGCAATCTTTGGTAAAATGGGTTCGTGCGAAGTGGGCTAATACATCACCAGAGCAAAGCGCGCCTCAAAGGCGCGCTTTGCTCTGGTGACCTTACGGGGAATCGAACCCCGGTTCCATCCTTGAGAAGGATGTGTCCTAGCCGCTAGACGATAAGGCCTACAACAGTCATTGCGACCGTTGCCGCATCATATCTTATGTGTCGTGATATTTCAAAGGGCTCTTGCCGAGGCGGGAATAAATTGCTCCAATCAGTAACATGCAGCGGAACTGCTCGTGCACGTGTCACCAGACCCTCCTGAGGGTTTGTTCTGGCGCGCGCAAGTAGTCTCTTCCTCGCTCCTCACGACAAGCCCTCAGACGAGGGCTTGTTTTCGTCAGTACAGTTCTTTGGAGGAATCATGTGTGAAGCAGCTGAAGACGATCTTCTGGTCTACACCGCGCGCACCGCGAAATCGCGATTGAAAATCGTCGAGCGGGGCGGGGTATACGTCCCGTTCAATCCGAAATCCGGCGAAGTACAGAAAACCGGTTTCCGCGACAAGGACGGCAAACGCGTTCCGGTGTACTGGAACTTCGGTCGTTGGCACGATTCACCAACCTAAACAAAAGGCCGCTCAGTGATGAGCGGCCTTTCTTCGTTATCGAGGACGTTCGTAGACGGAACAGTATTCGGCCGTGATGCGTCCCGGTCGTTGTCCGGACGGGCCCAAGAGAAAGGCGACCATCATGCCTTTCGCGACACGCGCAGGTTGCTCATAGCCTTTTTCCGCCATGAACTTGAAGGCGTTGATGTGGACGAACACATCATCGATGATCGTGAGTCCGAGCGGCTCGCCATCCATTCTACGGATTTCGTTGGGACGAATGACACCCGTCCTGCCGTCTTCAGAGTAGTAAATCGTGCCAAGGAAGGCATGTTTACGTTCTTTAGGATCTCTCATCGCTTTCGAGCTCCTTTCTGAGATACCTGTAATAATTATACTACATATTCGTGAATTTGCAAGTATCTCGCTATAACAAAAGAGCCGCTCCTTGCGAAGCGGCTCCCTAGTTTTTCTTGCGTTTACTCAGGCTTTTTTCCGACGACGAGAAGGCGGATGAACGGATACTTCGAGTACTTCTCGTATGCATTCCGGTCATCTTCGCTGCTTCCTTCCGGTACCTCGGGGAATTTGATTTCCTCCGAACGTTCAATCTCGAAGCCCGCTTCACGTACCATCTTCAGCGTGTCGTCCACGCTGCGACGCCAGTTATCGAGGACGCCGCCCCACGGTGCACTTGTCTGAAAGTGGCCGTAGGTCGTAACGAGATTGCCGTCGACATCGGTCATCTTGTCCGGATGTGTCACCACGAACCCGAAGGTACCGCCCGGTTTCAGTGCCTTGAAGGCGATCGCAGATGCCGCCGCGAGCTGTGCGTCGTCGAGATGCTCGAAGACCATGTGCGAGAACGCGACGTTGAAGGCGTTTTCCGGAAGCTCGACGCGGGTGATGTCACCCACGAGGAAATTCGCTCCTGGAACAACCTGCTGCGCGATCTTCACCTGGTCGGGACTGATCTCGACACCCGTGATGTTCTCGGGCTTCACGCCATTCGGGATAAGAAGTCCCCGTTCGACGCGCGCGCTTGCGGAACCCATGTCGAGGAAGGTCGCATCTCCATTGCCGAAGAACGGCTTGAAAATGCTCTCCATCGCCGGCTTACCGACGTACCGCCATGTAGGCAGCGCATCGGACTTAGCGAATTGATCGGCGAACGCGTCATACACGTCGCCCATGTTGATGTTTTCTTTCATCGCTGCCTCTCTAGCAAGTAAAGGACTGAATAGAGTCCGCGTAGACTATATGTAGTAAATGAAGCCTAGTCAAAGGAATCCGCCCTTGGGGTGGGGATGGATATACGGCTCTTAGAAAGGGCTGTGTATACTTCCGCTATGCGCGCAACGAACCTCATCGAGATCCAGACGCCGAAGAAGCTGCTTCTCAACGGATTCTGGTTCGGGCCGAAGAATCCATCGACGGCAATCATCTGGATACATGGGCTGGCGAGTTCAGCTTTTTCTAAGCTCGGCATCGTCGAGAAACTGGTGGGGCGTGATACGGCGGTCATCACCTTCAACAACCGCGGTTCGGCGACGGTGAATCGCACCCGAAAGATCAATCCGAAGAAAAAAGGCGGAATGGAGTACGTCCTCAGCGGCGGTGCGCACGAAGTATTCACGGAAAGCATCGATGACATCCAGGGCGCCATCGATTTCGCCCGGAAACAGGGCGCGAAAAAGATCTTTCTTGCGGGACATTCAACGGGAGCGCAAAAATCTACATACTTTGCGGCAAAGAAGGGGAAGAACGTAAACGGCATCATCTTGCTAGCGCCGATGAGTGATTACGCGGGCGCCGTGAAAGAGAATGCGAAGGCCGTGAAGGACGGCGTCAAAGCTGCGCGCATGCTCGTCGCTGCCGGAAAGAAAACAACGATCGTGCCGGGCTGGTGGACGGATGCGCAGCGCTTCCTTTCGCTCTACAGCGGGGAGAGTGCGGAAGAAGTATTCCCGTATGCATTCCTCGGGCGGGTGCCGACAACGTATCGTGCCGTGAAAGTGCCCATGCTCGTCCTCCTGCCGGAAGAAGATGAATACCGCGATAGGCCGATGCGGGAGATCGCCGCGTGGTTCGCCAAAGAGCAGCGTTCCAAACGCTTCGGACTGGAGATTTTCAAAGGGGCAGATCACAGCTTCACCGGCTCTGAACCGGCGGTGGCTCGGACTATCCGCAGGTGGATTTCGGCTTAGTTTGGCGCTATACTGCCGCCGATGGCAGTCGAAGAACACGCAACCGAAGCTGCGAAGGAAAGCAGCATCCATATCGCCCTTGCCGCCGAGAAACTCGGCACTTTTTTGGGTATCCCCGTCACCAATACGCTCGTTGCGACCTATGTGACGCTCGCATTCCTCATCATCCTCGGACTTATTCTTGGTCGCAATACGAAGCTCGTACCGGGCCGTCTCCAGCTCCTCTTCGAGCTCGCATTCGAATACGTCTACGACTTCATCGCGAAGATCCTCGGCAGCAGGGAGTATGCTCGGACCTATTTCCCGCTTCTCATGACGCTCTTCCTGTTTATCTTCATCGCGAACATGCTGCACTTCATCCCGGGGGTCGGCAGCATCACGTACCACACGCCGGAAGGAAGCGTGCCGTTCCTGCGTGCGCCGAATACCGATCTCAATGTGACCTTGGCGCTCACCATCATCGTGGTCACCGTCATCGAGCTTGCGGGTGTCTTCGCGATCGGCCTGTGGCGCTACGCGGGGAAGTTCATCAACTTCTCCTCGCCGCTTAATTTCGCGGTCGGCCTTATCGAGCTCGTCTCCGAGGCAGGTCGTCTTGTCTCGTTCTCATTCCGTCTTTTCGGCAATATCTTCGCCGGCGAGGTCTTGATTGCAGTCGTGGTCTTCTTCATCCCGTACATCGCGCCGGTCCCCTTGATGGCCTTCGAGGTCTTCGTGGGCTTCATCCAGGCAGCGGTTTTCGTCATGCTCACCCTCTTTTTCATCAAAATGGCCATCACTCCTCCGCATGGCGGGGAAGCCCATTAAAGGCTAGAAATAGGCCCTTTTGGATGGTAGAGTGGCGGCATAGCTTATTAATTACCCAGTCTCATTCCTTACTATGGATATCGAAACAGCAAAGCTCATCGGCATGGCGATCGCAGCCGGCCTCGGCGTTCTCGGCCCGGCTATCGGCGTCGGTATGATCGGCTCCCGCGCAATGGAAGCGATCGGCCGCAATCCGGAAGCATCCGACAAGGTCGTCTCGAACATGATCCTCGCGATCGTCTTCGCAGAAGCTCTTGGTATTCTCGCCTTGGTCGTCTCCTTCATCATCAAATTCGTCTAATTCGCCAGATTCTGGCGCGTTGCGTCGTTAGACATCACCTGACTTCGCTCGCCGTACCAGTAAGTACGTCTCGCGCACTCAGGCTCGTTTGCCTAGCACCGCATCCAGAATCCGACGAATTCCTGTACCAAAGTTATGTCAGAACTTTTCTCAGCTTTCGGCCTCGATTGGAAACTGCTCGTCATCCAGACGGTCAATTTCGCATTGCTTCTTGCCATCTTGTGGCGTTTTCTCTATACGCCGCTCGTGAAGATGCTCGATGAGCGCCGCGGCCTCATCGCGGACAGCGTCCAGAAGGCTGAAGCGGCGGATCGCCGTCTTGCTGAAGCGGATGCAGAAGGGAAGACCTTGCTCGCGGAGGCAGGCAAGGAAGCAGAGAGTCTCGTTGCTTCCGGCCGCTCGCGCGCTGAAAGCCAGTCGGCTGAGATCCTGAAGAAGACGCAGGAAAAGGCAGAAGCGCTTCTCTCCGATGCCGAGGCGCGCGCTGAAGAAGCGAAGCGTCAGGCACTTGCTGCGGGAGAAAAAGAAATCGCCCGCGCAGCTATGCTCGCCGCGGAAAAGATCCTGAAGGACAAGCACGCCTAGTATGCAGACCGATGCCTACGCACACGCGCTCATGCGCCTTATAGAAGAAGGAGCGAAGCCGGCGGAGGCGGTGAAGAAACTGCATGCGCTTCTCGAGCGTGAAGGTCGCGCGAATCTGTTGCCGTCGATCGGTCGCGCATTCGAGCGCCTTGCCGCGAAGAAGGCCAACCGCGATCGCGCCGTCCTTACGATCGCCCGTGAGAAAGACGAGGCGAAGGCGCGTAAGGAAAGCGGAGCGAAGGATGCTGAAGTGGTCGTTGATGAGAGCCTTATCGGCGGCTGGCGTCTCGAAGCAGAAGGAATGCTTCAGGACGCGAGCTGGAAGAACCATCTTGTGAATATTTACCAGAACGTTACCCGCGCATAAATTACGAATATGAATAACGCAACCGTCGAAAAGATCCTGAAGGAAATCGAGAGCTACTCACCGAAGGGTGAGGGCGTGCATGTCGGCCGTGTCGTCGCTGTCGGTGACGGCGTCGTCGCGATCGATGGCCTTGCAAAGGCTGTCATGGCCGAAGTCCTCGAGTTCGAGGAGACGAAAGGTAAGAAGCTCAAGGATTCCATCGAACACGAAGGAAAGCTCTTGGGTCTCGTCCTTAACCTCGAAGAAGACGGAGTGCGCGCGATCGTTCTTGGAGATACCTCCCGCGTCCAAGAGGGTATGACGGTGAAGTCGACGGGTAAGATCCTCTCGGTCCCCTCCGGTGAAGAACTCCTCGGTCGCGTCGTGAATGCGCTGGGTGAACCAGTCGACGGCAAGGGCCCCTTTAAGAACGCGACGATGATGCCGGTCGAGCGCGAAGCATACGGCGTCATGGATCGTAAGTCGGTCTCCGTTCCGCTCCAGACGGGTATCAAGGCGATCGACGCGATGATTCCGATCGGCCGCGGTCAGCGTGAGCTCATCATCGGCGATCGCTCAACGGGTAAGACGACGGTTGCGATCGACACCATCATCAACCAGAAGTACGAGCCGAAGGGTAAGCGTCCGGTCTGCGTGTACGTCGCGATCGGCCAGAAGGAATCCAAGACGGCGCGCATCATGCAGCAGTTGAAGGACAACGATGCATTCGCGTACACGATCATCGTCGACGCGTCTGCGTCTGCTCCGGCAGCACTCCAGTACCTCGCACCGTTCGCGGGCGTGGCTATCGGGGAGTACTTCATGGACAAGGGTCAGGACGTCCTCGTCGTCTACGACGATCTCTCGAAGCAGGCAGTCGCGTACCGCCAGCTCTCCCTCTTGCTGCGCCGCCCACCAGGACGCGAAGCATATCCGGGCGACGTCTTCTACTTGCACTCGCGCCTTCTTGAGCGTTCTGCGCGCCTTTCCGATGAGAAGGGTGGTGGATCTCTCACGGCACTTCCGATCATCGAGACGCAGGAAGGAGACATCTCCGGCTACATCCCGACCAACGTCATCTCCATCACCGATGGTCAGATTTTCTTGGAGACGGGTCTTTTCAACAAAGGCATCCGCCCGGCGATCAACGTGGGTGATTCCGTCTCCCGTGTCGGCTCCGCTGCACAGACCAAGGCAATGAAGGCGGTGGCGGGAACCTTGAAGCTCGAACTCGCGCAGTTCCGCGAACTCGAAGCATTCATGCAGTTCGCCTCCGACTTGGATAAGGCAACGGCGGATCGTATTGCATCCGGTCAGCGCACCGTGGAAGCCTTGAAGCAGGTAAATGGTGAGCCGATGCCGATGGAATTCCAGGTCGTCGATCTCTACGCGGTCGTCAATAAGCTTTTCCTCGATGTTCCGGTGAAGAAGGTGAAAGATGCTGAGCGTGCATGGCTCGAATTCGTGGGCGCAAGCCGCTCCGAGATCCTCGAGGATATGAAGAAGAGTGGTGCACTCTCCGACGACGCAAAGCTCTCACTTAACAAGGCGATGGAGGAATTCCGCATCGCACATAAGGAATACTTCGCATAACGGTATGGCAGACGACATCAAGTTCACGACCTACGACGACGGTGAAGCCTCTCCGGAAAATGAGATGAAAGAACTCCGTCAGATCCAAGAGGAACTGAAGGGTTCGGGCGCGGGTCTCTCCGGTCAGGCACTCGCGAATGCGGAGGAGCGTATCGAAGAACTCAAGAAGGACAATCCGAATCTGAACTAATCGCATGGCGTTGAAAGACATCAAACTGAAGATACAGTCCGTCAAAAAGACCTCGACCGTGACGCGGGCGATGGAGGCTGTTTCCGCAGTAAAGATGCGCAAGGCGCAGGAGCGTGCCCTTGGTGGCCGTGCCTACGCCGCAGCGGCGCTCACCATCCTCGAGCGCATTTCCGGCTCTCAAGATCTTCAGCAGCAGCCCCTCATGCAGCTACGTGGTGGGAAGACCGCGATCGTCCTCATCACCTCCGATAAGGGTCTTGCCGGCGCACTCAACTCGAATGTCATTCGTGCGACCGAGCGAGAACTCGAATCACGTGGACTCTCGAAGAACGATATCATCATGCTCGCGATCGGCCGTCGTGGCGGCGATTACTTCCTCAACCGCGGCTATGCGGTGCGTGAGAAGATCGAGAACATCTCCGACGACATCTCGGAAGCCGACATGCATCGTGTGACCGGCCAACTCATTGCTATGCACGAAGCAGGAGAGATTGGCTCTGCGCTTGTCATTTATATGAACTTCCTCTCGACCTTCGAGCAGAAGCCGGTCGTCCGCCAGATCCTCCCGATCACCTCAGACCTCATCCACGAGATGGTTGCCGGTATCGTGCCGGTGAAGGGAAAGTACGCGGGTATCGGTCAAGGAGAATTCCGTCCGGCGACCTATACGATCGAGCCGGATGCGGAATCCATCGTCAAAGTCCTCATGCCACGCCTCCTCAATATTGCCGTCTACCACGCGCTCCTCGAAGGGAAGGCCTCCGAGCATTCGGCGCGTATGGTGGCGATGAAGTCGGCGACGGACAAGGCGAAGGAGATGGCGAAGCTGCTCACCCGCAAGTTCAACAAGGTCCGCCAGGCAGCGATCACCCGTGAGGTTTCGGAAATCACATCGGGAATCGAAGCCATGAAATAGCTTGAAAATTAGCCATTATTTAGATATATTACGAATATGAAAGGAATCATCACGCAGATCATCGGTCCGGTCGTCGACGTCCGCTTCGACGAGAAGCTCCCACCGATCAAGAACGCTCTCACGGTGAAGCATGGCAAGACGACGCTCACGCTTGAGGTCGCGCAGCACTTGGGGCTCAACCGTGTCCGCTGCATCTCCATGGGCGACACCGCAGGTCTCGCGCGTGATTCCGAAGTGACGGACACCGGCGCTCCGATCTCGGTTCCAGTCGGCGAAGCCGCACTCGGCCGCATGTTCAATGTCGTCGGTGAGCCGATCGACGGCAAGGAGGCCCCGAAGAATCCGACGAAGCTTCCGATCCACGCTGAAGCACCATCCTTCACCCAGCAGTCCACGAAGGCGGAAGTCTTCGAGACCGGTATCAAGGCGATCGATCTTATGACGCCGTTCATCAAGGGCGGTAAGGTCGGCCTCTTCGGCGGCGCAGGCGTCGGTAAGACCGTCCTCATCCAGGAGCTCATCCACAACGTCGCATCCGAGCACGGCGGTTACTCCGTCTTCGCTGGGGTGGGGGAGCGTGTCCGCGAAGGAAACGACCTCTACCACGAAATGAAGGATTCCGGTGTTCTCGAGAAGACGGCGCTCGTCTTCGGCCAGATGAACGAAGTCCCGGGCGCACGCGCACGCGTCGCGCTCTCGGGCCTCACGATGGCTGAAGCATTCCGCGACGAAGGCGGTAAGGACGTGCTCTTCTTCATGGACAACGTCTTCCGTTTCGTCCAGGCAGGCTCTGAAGTCTCCTCGCTCCTCGGTCGTATCCCGTCAGCAGTCGGGTATCAGCCGACGCTCGCCGAAGAGATGGGTCAGCTCCAGGAACGTATTACCTCGACGCAGAAGGGCTCCATCACCTCGGTGCAGGCGATCTATGTGCCGGCCGACGACATCACCGACCCGGCTCCAGCGACTTCCTTCGCACACCTCGACTCGACGGTCGTGCTTTCGCGTCAGCTCGCATCGCTCGGTATCTATCCGTCGATCGATCCTTTGGCATCGGGCTCCACGGCACTCCAGCCGGATATCGTCGGTGAGGAGCACTACCGCGTCGCCAACGAGACGCGCCGCGTCCTCCAGCGTTATCAGGATCTTCAGGACATCATCGCGATCCTCGGTATCGAAGAGCTTTCCGAAGACGACCGCAAGCTCGTCTACCGCGCTCGTAAGATCCAGCGCTTCCTCTCGCAGCCGTTCAACGTCGCATCCGTCTTTACCGGTAAGCCGGGTAAGTACGTCACGCTCGCAGATACCGTCCGCTCGTTCGGTGAGATCCTTGATGGTAAGCACGATGGTATCGACGAAGGCCAGTTCTACATGAAAGGAGGAATTGATGAGGTTCTCGCGGGCTAGGTATGGCTGAAGCCACGATGCATCTCGTCATCTCAAGCGTGGGGGAGAACCTCTACGACGGTTCTGCTATTTCAGTCACGCTTCCGGCGGCTGGAGGCGAGATGACGGTGCTTCCTGATCACGAACCGCTCGTGACGACCCTTAAAGCAGGGAAGATCACCGTCCGCATCCCGAATGCGGAGAATAAGGAATTCACGATCGAAGGCGGCGTTCTCGAGACTTCGGGTACCCGTACGGTCGTCTTGGTGTAATTCCCATCAACTACTTCTTCGCGCTGTTTAGCACGATATACTGTTTGTATGCGTTTTCCACGCCGATGGGGCGTCTTCGTTGTTGCGGTTCTGATGGTGCTTCCTCTATCTGCTGATGCGCAAGAATTCGGTGCGGGATGTCGTGCCCCGACTGATGCTGAAAAAGCGGAAATGACGGCACGTGGATTGCCGATAAGTTTCCAGATCTGTCCGGCCGATATGAAGCTGCTCGGTATCGGTCGCGATTTTGATCAGTGGTACGCGCAACTGAAGACCCAGTCGCCGTGTAATCAGAATTCCTGCAAACTCTCGTGTCGCACCCGTAATACCGGCGCCCAGGTCTGCGGCAAGACGTCGCGGAAGTGGGGATCGATCGGGTGCCATCCGAACAACCAGACGGCGATCTTTCCAACGGTCTCTCACGGTTTTGCGGCGCATATCGAGCTTCTGCAGCGCTATTGCGGCGAGCGCGGCCGCTGTACGATCGGTCGCGTCATCGAGCAGTGGACTGCGACCGTCGGCGACCGACCGGCATATGCATCCTTCGTGTCTCGCAATTCCGGCATGCCGGTAAATAAAGTCTTCGATCCCAATGATATCGATCTCATGGGTCGTATCGCGCTTTCCATGTCATGCTTTGAATCAGGTTCGATGCCGTATACCGCTGCGGAACTCAAGCGAGGTCTCATGATGGCAGGTGGCGGTGCGCGCGTACCTACACCGCCAAATGTTGGACAGCTTCTGCAGGAAAGTCTTGTGGGCAGCTACGAACAAAACTACACCGGTTCTCCGAATTCGCATCCGGGAAGCTGGGCGTATCCATCGGCTTCGCTCGGCAATGGCGTGTATGTGCCGCCGACGCCGCCATCAAGTCCATTGCCGATACTTTCTACGCCACCGGATACCGGAACTGATACCAGCACGAAAGGTGCGGGTGGCACGAATCCTACGGCTTCAGGCGGTACCGATTCGTGGCCATCAATGGCTGCTACGTTGCTCGTCCAACCATCCGTGGTTCGTTCAGGTTCCTCTGCACTTATCGCATGGTCTACGGCAAGCGCTTCCGGATATTCGTGTGCTGTCTTCAAGGGCGGATCCTCGATTGGCACGGGCCTTAATCGAGCAGTCCGGATTGAGACGAGTACGGCAGATGAGGGGAGTGTGACCTATATTCTGGAATGCAAAAAATCAGGCGCCCCAACCGTTACGCGGGACGCGACTATCACGGTCCAGCCATGACTTTCACCCGCCGCATCGAGGATTTCACCCCATTAGAAAGCTTCGCTTCTAACGGGGCGGGCCTGCTCACTATATGAGTTTCAAACGGACGAAGGAGGATTTCGTATGTGCTCACTGCGGCACTGAAGTGCAGGGAAGCGGCTATACGAACCACTGCCCGAAGTGTCTGTATTCGAAACATGTCGACAAGGACCCGGGGGATCGCTTGGAAGAATGCGGTGGCCTCATGGCGCCGATCCGTATCGAAGGCAGCGCGACCGAGCCGCGCATCATCCACAAATGCGAGAAATGCGGTATCGAACGGCCGGTCAAAGCTTCCGCTGATGACGATCAGGATGCCATCCTTGCCTGTGCACAACGTGCCGCCTCCTGAAAGGCTCGGCATTTTCATGGTACGCTGAGCGACATGGCAGATGATGGCGACAATGTGGGCGGCGGAGAGCCGAATGTCGGTGAAGAGTCGGGAACCAACCCGACGCTTCCGCCGCCGTTCAAGTTCATGACGCCCAGCATCATGCACTACTACGGCGATTACGTACGCCAGATCTTCGTCGTGACCGGTGCGGCGATGCTCCTCATGGCGCCCTTCCTCATCAATCGCGCGCCGGCGCTCCTCCCGTTTGTCATCGGCGGTGCGATCGTGCTCGTCATCCTTGCGGCACTCACGAACCCGAAGAAGGTCTGGGTCGTTATGGCCGATGCATTGGCTGCGGGGGTCGGTATCGTGGTCTTCGAATCATTAGCGCTCGCCGCCTACGCTTCCGGCAACTGGCTCGCATTCGTGGCGTTGGAAGTCGTGACGATCGCGTTCCTCTTCGCGCTCTACTACAGTCTGAAGACGGTGCGCACGATGCTGCTCGGACAGATCGGCAGAGGGCCGACCTACGGCGAATTTGTCGACCGATAACACAACGCCCCGCTTTACGCGGGGCGTTTTGTCTTAGGAACGGTGCTTCAACTCGTAGCGATACGAGAGGAGCGGGATAAGCACGAGGGTGAGCACGGTCCCGTAGAGGAGTCCGAATCCGATCGTGTAGGCGAGCGGTGCCCACATCTCCGAGACGAAGGTGAGCGGGATCATGCCGACCACCGTCGTGATCGTGGTGAGAAGGATGGGACGGATGCGCGCGGTCGAGGCATCCAAGACGACTTCTTCCGCGGATTTGCCCGGGGAATGCTCTCGCATCTTATGCAGGACGTCGAGAAGAAGGATGCCATGGTTGATGAGGACGCCGCCGAGCGCGATGATACCGAGGAATGCGCTGAATGAGAGCGCTTCACCGGAGATGAAGAGGCCGATGAGTACACCGGTCAGCGAGAGCGGGATCGCCAAGAGAAGGCGCAGCGTGGTACGGAATGCATTGAACTCGAGGACGAGGATGGCGAACATGAATACCAAGCCGGCGACGAGCGCGATGAGCATTTCCGTGAAGGTGCGCTGGATCTCCTCATCATCACCGCCGTACGTGAGACGCACGCCCTCCGGAAGCTTCAATGCGTCAGCCTTCTCGCGCACCGCGGCGGTCACCTCGAGGGCATTCACGCCGTCGTTCACATACGAGGAGACCGATCCGATGCGGGTGCCGTCTTCGTGCGAGATCGACGCCGAGGTGCGTGCGGCGGTCATCTCGACGAAGGTGCCCAAGGGGACGGTGCCGCGCTGCGTCGTGACCGGTACTCGTGCGAGCGCATCGGCATCTGCGAAGTTCGCTTCTTCCGGCTGCACGAAATCCTGATTCAAGTCGAGCATGATGCGCACGGCGACGTCATCGCCATCGATGCGTACCTTGGTCGCTTCCATGCCGGAAACCGCGGCGCGGAGCGTACCGGCGACATCGGCAGCTGAGAGACCGTATTCGTTCGCCTTCTCGCGATTCACGCTCACCTGAAGCTCGGTTCCATCGTTCGAGAGGGACGAGCTGACATCACGGGTGCCTTCGGTCTCTTCGATGAGGCGCTCGACCATTTCGGTCGCTATCGCGAGGTTATCCAAGCTTTCGCTCCAGATCTTCACGACGATCGGCGCGCCGGACGGCGGACCGCCGAGGTTGTCCATGACGTTGATCTTGGCACCGCCTTCACCCTGGAGAGGGGCGAGTTCGCGGCGCAATTCCTCTGCGATCTCGATCGAGGTCGCGTCGCGGTCCTTCTCGAGATTGACGGTGATGTTCGCGAGCTTGCCGTTGCCGGAGGAGCCGCCGGACATACCGTTGGCGAATACCGAGCCGCCGCCGATGGTGGTCAGGTACGAAGCAACGTCAGGATTCGATGCGACGACCGCTTCGACCTTACGTGCGACTTCATCGGTCTGGACCAGTGTCGATGCCTGCGGAAGCTCGATCTCGACATAGAAGAAATCGATATCGGACGGCGGGAACATGACGGCCTTCAGGAGGCCGGTTACCGGCAGGGCGATAGCGACGACGAATGAGATCGCGACCGCAGAGATGAAGATCTTCTGCAGGCGACGGCTGCGGAACAGATCCTGCATCCATGAGCGATATCGAACAGCGATCGTCTCCCAGATCTTCTCGCGCTTCGCGGCAAACGGGCTCTCACTGTGCTTCAGGAGCGCGAGCGCGAGGAGCGGCACGAAGCCGAGTGCCACGAGGATGGACGCCAAGAGGACGGCGATGATGGTGAAGGGGATCGACTGGATGAATTCACCGATGATTCCGGAGAGGAAGAAGAGCGGCACGAAGACGGCGACGGTCGTCATGGTGCCCGCGATAAGCGGCCAACCGTAGCGGCGTACCGCATCACGCGCGGCTTCCACTTTCTCCATGCCTTTCTCGCGATTGGTGTGGATCGCTTCGACGACGACGATACCGCTGTCCACGAGGATGCCGATCGCGATGACGAGCGAGAACAGCGAGATGAAGTTGATCGTGTTGCCGGTGAGCCACATGCCCAAGAAGGCGATGACGAACGAGAGGGGGATGGAAAGCGCGGCGACGAGCGACTCACGCCAGCCGATCGCGATGAGGAGCACGAGCATCACGAGGACGATGGTGTCGCGGCCTGCGTGGGTGAGCTCCGAGATGCTGCGACGGACTTCGTCGCCGGCGTCATAGACGACGATCGCGGAAGAGCCTTCGAGCATGCTGCCTTTCAATTCCTCGACACGATCCTTCACCGTATCGGTCACCGTCAGGATGTTGGCGCCGGCTGATTTATAGACGTTGATCGTCATCGCGTAGGAAGCCTCGGTGTCCTTTTCGGCGAGACGGGAGATGCTCGCGGTGCGCTCGAAGCCGTCGATGACGGTTGCGATATCACGGATGAGAAGCTCGCCGGTCGCGGTCTTCACCGGAATGAGGCCGACATCGGCGGAGTCAGTGATATCGCCCTTGAACTGTACCGGGTACTGGATGTCATCGATCGTGAGGACACCTGCCGGCGCAGAAGCATTTGCGCCGGAAAGCGCGCCCAAGACCTGCATGACGCTCAGGTTGTGACGAGCGAGCGCATCGGCATGGAGTACGATCGAGATCTCACGTCCGCGTACGCCTGCCACCTCGACACGCGAGACGCCATCGAGCGACTGGAGATCGTCCTTGATGTCCTGACCGAGCTTATGCAGCGTCTCCGGTGCGAGATCGCTGGATACGCCGATCATGAGGACCGGCTGGTTCTGGAAGTCGACCTTGGTGACGGTCGGTGCTTCGGCGTCGCTGGGAAGATCGCGCTTCGCGCCTTCGACGGCGTTGCGGAGATCCTGGATCGCGGTCTCGATATCCGCGGAAGCCAGGAACTGCGCGTTGATCATGGAAACGCCCTGTACCGAGCTCGAAGTGACCTTGTCGATATTCGGCACGTTGCGGACCGCCGGTTCGAGCTTGTCAGTTACGAGTCGTTCGACGTCGGCAGCGGTCGCGCCCGGAAGGACCGTGGTGACGATCCCGATAGGGACGACGACCTCAGGAGAGGATTCCTTCGGCATCGCGACAAGCGCGTAGGTTCCTGCGACGAGGAACGCCGCCATCGCAAGGATGGTGAAGGCGCGACGCGTCAGGAAGAAGTTCCAGAGAGGATACATAAGGGTAGTTAGTTGGTGACTTCAACCTTCTCGCCCGCCTTGAGGCCGCGGACATCCTGTACGATCACTTCATCGCCATTGAGGCCCTTCACGGTGATGGAATCAGCGGTGACGAGTCCCGTCTCGATCGTCTTCGATTCAAGGACGCCTTCGGCATTCACGGTAAAGACGAGTGCGCCTGCCGGGGTGTATTTCACCGCGGAAAGGGGAAGCACGAACTTACGTTCCGTCTCGACGCCTTCCTTGGGGACGATGATCGCGACATCACCACCGGCGGAGATGATGTCTCCTGCGGTCACGTTGACCGAGGTGAGCGTTCCGGCAAAGGGGGTGCGGACGACGGTCTTCGCGTAGGCAGCGCGCGCTGCTTCAAGGATACCGAGTGCCTGCTTTACCTGTGCCTGTGCAGAAGCATCGCCTGAGCCGGATGCATTGGTAATCGCGGTACGTGCGCTATCGACGGCTTCCTGCTGGGTCGTGATAGCGGCACGAGCTGCCGCGAGCGCAGCTGCGTCAGCGGCGCGTGACGATTCAGGATAGACATTGGTGATGCTCTGGCGGGGGACAAGCGCAGCAATCTTATCGACGAGCGCGCCGATAGTCGCGAGATCCGTATTGAGTTGTGAGAGTTTCTCGGCCGCATTCGAATCCGTGACGCTTTCTGTTTCCCAGCGATCAAGGATGGTGCGCTCGATCGAATTACGTGCGGCGTTCAGATCCGGCGCTGCGCCGAATGCTTCAAGCTTGAATCCGCTCGTGCCGCCGGTGCCGCGGATATCCGCGTAGTACGTATCGATCGAAGAACGGAGCGTTTCCGCGACCGATACGGTCGCCGCCTTCCATGTACGAACACCGTCCTGACGTGCGCTTGCCTGCGAGTTCTTGTTGCCGCCCGATGCTGCCACTGCTGCTTCGTAGGCACCTTCAGCCTGGAGGAGGGAAGCGCGCTGTGCGCTGTTCTCGACCTGTGCGACGATCGCACCTTCGGCTACCGCACCGGTCTTGGCCGCGCGCAGGACCTTGCCGGATGCTTCAGAGCGGATGATGTAGGAATTGCCGTTGGCCGTCGGCACCGCCACACCGCCTGCGCCGCTCGAGTACTGGGCGACGGAGATCGTCGAGACCTCACGGAGACCTGCTTCAGCGGTCCCTGCTTCATCGGTGCCACCGAGGAGTAAGAATCCTGCGATGATAAGGACGACGACTGCAGCGATAGCCGCAAGGGTGCGACGATCCTTCCAATCGATGCGCTTGATGTAGACGACAGGATTTTTCATAAAGGTATTAAAAAAATAAATAAATAATGATTAACAATGGGGATGCATCGCCGCGACTACTTTCTCGAGGATCTCGCTCGCGGCATCGAGCTCGTCCGCCGGCACCTTCGACGATTCCTTGAACGAATCGAGGAGGGTCGATTTCATCGCGCGGAACCGCTTCTCCCCCGTCGGCGTCAGGCTGACCACATGCGAGCGACGGCTCTGGGGGTCCTGTTCGCGGACGATGAGTCCGGCTTTGACGAGGCTATCGATCTGACGGCTCACCGCCGCCGGCGTGAGATCAAGGAACTCGGCGATCTTCTGCTGGGAGAGACCCGAGCACTGTGCGATCGCCATCAGGATGAGGAACTGGGAAAAGGTCCCGCCCTCTTTCTCAGTCAGCAAACGATCGGCGTTGCGGTCGATAGCATAGACGCTCTTATGTACGGCGCGCAAGAAGCGTTCGTAGGAGTTCTCCGGAACAGGGAAGTTCATTCATGAAGTTTATATTGCAACAGTTGCATTGTCAACAGTTACTGAAATGAGGCTTCGAGCGGCGCTGTGCTACACTTTCCTCGTGAAAAAGATCTTCATTCTCTTAGGACATCCCGACAACGTCGGCATGTGCGGTGCGTTAGCGGATGCATACGAGGCCGGTGCGAAGGAAGCGGGGCACGACGTCGTCCGCATGAATATCGGCGAGATGCAGTTCGATCCCATCCTGCATAAAGGCTATCGTGCGATACAGGATCTCGAGCCGGACCTCAAGCAGTTCCAGGAGAACGTGAAGAGTGCGGACCATTTCGTCATCATCCATCCGGTCTGGTGGGTCGGGATGCCGGCAGGATTGAAGGCGATCTTCGATCGTGCGTGGCTTCCGGGAAGCGCCTTCAGGTATATGAAGCTCCCGAGCGGCAAGCGCAGCATGTTCTGGCACCGCATGTACAAAGGGAAGACCGCGCGCATCATCATCACCAGCGGTACCGAGCCATGGCTCGTACGACTCCTTCCGGGCAACGTGAATGCGCAGCTCAAGTGGGGGATTTTGTGGTTCGCCGGATTCTCCGTGGGCACGACGTGGTTCGGTCCGGCAGAAAATGTTCCAGAAGAGCGGAAGGCTCGCTGGGTAGAGAAGGTGAAGAATTTGGGCAGGAAGGGTGCATAAAAGAAGAGCCGGCAACGATGTGCCGGCTCTCGTCTTCACTTCTTGAAGAGGTAGAACATTGCGAAGATGGTCGGGACCGCGATTGCGGCAACGATGCTGCCCGTGTAGTAGGCGAGACCGATTACCATTACGCCGACGAGTGTCATCGCGACGCCACTGCGCGGCGTGCCGAGGAATCCGGTCTGCGACGTGATGTTGTCCAAGCCATCGGTATATTTGAACTTGGGTGTCCCTCGAGTCGTCATGGGGAATTCTCCTCTTTATCCTTCCGGACCAGATGTCCGTCTGCGGATGATGCGCTTCGCGCAAAAGCGTGTCAAGAAAACGGGCCGGACGATATGTCCGGCCCGTGTAGTTATGCGCTCGCGACGTTTGCCGGAGCGAGCTTTGCGCCCACATCGAAGACACCGTCACCCGGTTCCTCGCCGTATGCGTTACGTCCGACGCTGCCCGGAACGAAGAGCAGGAAGAACGCGACGAATGGGATGATGAGGAGCGGAATCGTCCACCAGCCCGACATGTTGATGTCGTGCAGGCGCTTCACGGTGATGGCCACGGCGACCCACATCACGCCGAGCATGATGATGAGGCCGATGAGGCTCAGGATAAGGACCAGCATGCGATCACCTTCAGTCAGTGCGTGCGGGTTGCGCTCGGCGATAGCCGAACCGCTGGCGATGAGCAGCAGCGCGAAGCCAGCCGGCACGAGCGCGATAAGGTTCGTCACGAGAAAGCATACGCGGCCGATGCGGCCGTCGAAGCTCAGAAGTGCATTCTGCATCGTTCGATTTCCTTTCAAATGTACAGAACAGAGCGCATTATCCGTGAATACGTGGGGATGTCAATTCGCGAGAAATCGTGTAGTATAGCCGCGATATGGCACTCAGTATCGGTATCGTCGGTCTTCCGAACGTGGGCAAGTCCACGCTTTTTAATGCGCTCACCAAGAAGGGTGTGCTTATCGCGAACTACCCGTTTGCGACCATCGATCCATCAGTTGGTGTCGTTGCAGTGCCGGACGCGCGCCTCGATGCGCTTTCCAAAATGTCTAATTCGCAGAAGACCGTTCCTGCCGCCGTCGAATTCGTGGATATCGCCGGTCTCGTAAAGGGCGCATCCGAAGGCGAGGGTCTCGGTAACCAGTTCCTCACGAACATCCGTGAGACCGATGCGATCGCTGAAGTCGTCCGGCTCTTCGATGACGAAGACATCCATCATGTACATGGCGATGTCGATCCGGCGCGCGATGTCGACGTCATCAATCTCGAGCTCGTCCTTGCCGACGAACAGAGTGCCTCGAAACGTTTGGAGCGCGCGGAGCGTGATGCGCGCGGCAACGACAAGGCGATCATCGCGGAACGCGACGTGCTGCGGAAGATCGTACCGGTCTTGAAAGCAGGAAAGGCCGCCCGCACCGTGGAGCTCGATGAGAAAGAGATGGCCATAGCGAAATCGCTCAATCTCATGACGATGAAGCCGATCCTCTACGTGCTCAACCGCAAGAGCGGCGCTATCAATATGGACGCCGAAGGCGGCGAGCGCTGGAAATCGCTCCAGCAGCACTTGGAATCCGAGAAGGCGGAATGGGTCTTCGTCGATGCGGGCGTCGAACACGAGCTCTCCGATATCCACGGAGATGAGAAGGCGGAATTCCGCCGCGAACTCGGTGTATCCAGCGACGGTATCGATGATCTCATCCGCGGCGGCTACCGCCTCCTGGATCTCATCTCATTCTTCACTACCGGCGAGAAGGAGACGCGCGCTTGGACCATCAAGCGCGGCGCAAAGGCTCCTGAAGCAGGCGCAGCCATCCACTCTGATTTCCGCGACAAGTTCATCCGCGCCGAAGTCATTCAATACGACAAACTCCTCGAAGCGGGTTCGTGGTCGGCGGCGAAGGCCAAAGGCTGGGTACGCACCGAAGGAAAGGAATACGTCGTGCAGGATGGCGACGTGATGGAGTTCCTTCATTCATGATTTTTTCGCATCCCGCGCTCGCTGTGGTATTTTTATACACGCAGGTGCTCTCTCGATAGAAAGGAGACGCGATGAATAATCGCATTCCGTGTATTGTCCTCAGCGCCGCATTGTTCTTTAGTGGCGTTGAGGTACGAGGAGAAGATGCCGATGTCGAGGTGCTTACTGAATGCATCGAGACCGTCGGTACCGATCCGAGCCTCGTGAGAAAAACAACCATCCCGCCGGGAATCCCGTGCGCCAAAGAGGGCGCATACGAAGTGACCGTCTCCATCGGGGACGGCCGGCTCGGGTACATACAGCATGTGCGCTTTCCTGCTGGCATCGCGCATCAGCGCGAGCGAGCGGCGCTCGACCAGGTCGACGTCATGGAAACCATGCGCGTGTGTCAAAAGGTTGCTCCCGATGGCAGGATCGTGAACGAGTGGTTCGTCCGGAAGGGGACGAGCTGCGCCGGCCGTGATGCCGGTTCTAGCCTTATGCGTCGGTATATCCGGGAGAAGAATCCGGAGTCCGGCCAAGAAGAGGCGCGGGTGTGTCTGGTCTTGTCTCAGACGAAATCTGAGTGCCGACCGCTCGCCTGGTTCACGCCTGAGGCGCAAGCCCGGGTGCGTAAAAGCCTCTCGCGAGCCGATACGAAGCTCGCACGATTGAAGGAGGAACACTCGAGGCTGGCAAGCCTCAATAAATAAGCCTACGGGCACCTGCAGGCCGCGTCAGCAATGACGCGGCTTTTTCTATTCCGATGACCCTCTTGTGCCGCTTGAAGAGAAGGGCTACGCTTAGGTATATGACTAATCCCAAGGTAACGCCTAAGGATTTCTTCCTCTGGGCGGGTGCGATGGTTTCTTTATACGGCAGCGTGGTCGCGTTTATCACCCTCGTTTTCTCCTACATCAACTACGTCTTTCCCGATCCTCTGGCGTATTACACGGTCGATGTCTTCTCGGGCGGCATGCGCTTCCAGATGGCATCGCTTATCGTGCTGGTGCCGGTGACGCTCATCCTTATGCGTCTCATCCGCAAGGATATCGCCGCGGACAGCGACAAGAAGGATCTTTGGATCCGTCGCTGGGCGCTTTTCCTCACGGTCTTCATCGCAGGGGCGGCGATCGTCATCGATCTCATCACGCTCATTAATTACTTCTTGGGCGGGGAACTCACGTCGCGATTCCTCCTCAAAGTCGCCGTACTTCTCCTTGTCGCCGGTGGCGTGTTCCTCCATTTCTTCGCTGATCTCAAGGGATACTGGCTGAAGCAGCCGCAGCGCGCGCAGATGGTGGGCTGGGCGGCGGGTCTTCTCGTGCTGGTGACCATTCTTGCGGGCTTCTTCATCATGGGTACTCCTGCAGAAGCACGCTTGTATCGTTTCGATTCGCAGAAGGCGGATGATCTCCTCAGCATCCAGTGGCAGGTCGTGAACTTCTGGCAGCAGAAGGAGACGCTTCCGGCCTCGCTCGAGGAGCTTAACGATCCGATCGGCGGTTGGAGGAATCCGGTTGATCCGCAGTCGGGAGAAAGCTATCGTTACGAACGCACCAGTAATTCCTCGTTCAAGCTCTGTGCGACCTTCAATAGGAGCAGTGATGAGAACAAGCGTCAGTCTTCGATTGCGCGTCCTGCGGCGATGTATGGCGCACCGATGCCGGATGAGAACTGGGATCACGGCGAAGGCGAGCACTGCTTCGATCGCACCATCGATCCAGAGAGATACCCACCGTACAACAAGCCTGTCAGGTAGCAGGCTTGTTTTGAGAACCCTCGGTTCTCAACGGACTGCTTCGCTTCGCTCTGGTCACGCATACTTTTCTGCTGAAAAGTTGCGCGACCCCGCCTCGGCGCCGAGCGCCTCCGGCCTTGCGAAGCTCCGCTTCTCACTGCTCTCCGACACGGGAAAACTACAGTTTTCCCGACCCTTTTCGCCTCGCGTCCGCAAGCGAACGCGAATAAGCAAACAATGTAAAAAGAAAGGGCCAGCGAAAGCTGGCCCTTTTTCATTTCCTCGAATTAGGTCCGAGGTAGGCGATGATCCACCATTCGATTCCTAGGACTGAAGTGAATATCACGGTCTTCCAGAATCCGAGCGTTGCATACACGTACACGAACACGGTCACAAATACGGCCGTTGTCAGTGAGCTCGAGAGCTCCGGTCGATGAGCGTTCTTTGCAAACATCGGGAGTAACGCCATCGAGAATCCGAGCTGCAAGGCGACGATGACGTAATCCTGCCAACCTTGTCCGAACGTGGCGTTCATAAACGCGACGTGCTGTTGCCACAAATGCCACATATATGGCTCCTTTCCGTTCCGGAGCGCAATCTACCACGCGCGTTGAGCGAGGCAAGCCGTATGCTATCCTCTCTCCATGAAGTCCTACGACCACGGCAAGATCGAGAAGAAATGGCAGAAAGAATGGGAATCCCAGGGAATCTACCGCTCTCAGGAAGACACTGGGAAACCCAAGGCCTATGTCTTGGACATGTTCCCGTACCCGTCGGGAGATGGTCTTCATGTGGGACACCCGAAGGGCTATATCGCGACCGACATCTACAGCCGCCACGCCCGCATGCAGGGGAAGAACGTGCTGCATCCCATGGGTTGGGACGCATTCGGCCTTCCCGCAGAGAACTTCGCCATCAAGAACAAAGTGCACCCGCGCAAAGCGGTCGAGAAGAACGTTGCTCGCTTCAAGGAGCAGCTCCAGAAGATCGGATTGGATTACGACTGGAGCCGTGAAATCAATACGACTGATCCCGAGTACTACCAGTGGACACAGTGGATCTTCTTGAAACTTCTGGAGAAAGGCTTGGCGTACGAAGCATTCGAGCCCATCAACTGGTGTCCATCCTGCCAGACGGGCCTCGCGAACGAAGATCTGGACAACGGCGTGTGCGAGCGCTGCGGCTCTCAGGTGGAGAAAAAGCCGATGCGTCAGTGGACGCTGAAGATCACTGAGTATGCCGAGCGACTTTTGAATGACCTGGAACTCCTTCCTGAATGGCAGGAGCATATCAAGGAATCGCAGCGCAATTGGATCGGCCGCTCGGAAGGAGCGGAAATCGAGTTCGCCATCGGAGGCGAGACGCTGAAGGTCTTCACGACGCGACCAGACACGCTCTTCGGCGTCACCTATATGGTCGTTTCTCCTGAGCACCCGATACTCGGAAAACTCGCTTTCACGAATAAAGACGAGGTGGCCGCGTATGCGAAAGAAGCTGCGGCAAAGAGCGAGATCGAGCGCACGGCAGAAGGGAAGGAGAAAAGCGGCGTGAAGCTTGAAGGCGTCGTCGCCACAAACCCTGCGAATGGTGCGCAGATTCCTGTCTACGTCGCTGACTACGTCTTGGCACACTACGGCACCGGCGCCATCATGGCGGTCCCGGCGCACGATGAGCGCGATCAGCAGTTCGCGCAGAAGTTCGGTATCCCAAGCATCCAAGTCGTTTCTGATGATGGAAAGCTCATCAACTCAGGCGAATTCAACGGCGTCGCCGCGGATGCCGCTAAAGCGAAGATGACGACGAAATTCGGTGTGGCGAAGGTCTCCTACAAACTCCGCGATTGGGTGTTCTCGCGCCAGCGATACTGGGGAGAGCCGATTCCGGTCGTGCACTGCGAGAAAGATGGAACCGTCCCCGTTCCGTACGACCAACTGCCGGTGAAATTGCCGGAAGTGGAACACTACGAGCCGACGGGGACGGGTGAATCGCCGCTCGCGGCAATCGAATCGTGGGTGAACACCACCTGTCCGAAATGTGGAGGCGCTGCGAAGCGTGAGACCAACACCATGCCGCAGTGGGCGGGTTCGAGCTGGTACTACCTCCGCTACATGGATCCGAAGAATGATGCGGTGTTGGTGGATTCTTCTAAAGAAAAATACTGGGCGCCGGTGGATATGTACGTCGGCGGTGCAGAACATGCGACGCGCCACCTCATCTATGCGCGATTCTGGCACAAGTTCCTCAAGGACATCGGTGTCGTCTCGACTGAAGAGCCGTTCAAGCGTCTCATTTCAGTCGGATTGATCATGGCGGAAGACGGCCGCAAGATGTCGAAACGGTACGGCAACGTCATCAACCCTGACGACATCGTGGATACCTACGGTGCCGACACGCTCCGCATCTACGAGATGTTCATGGGCCCGTTCACCGATGCCATCGCGTGGAAGACCTCGAGCCTTATCGGCGCACGGCGCTTCTTGGAGCGCGTTTGGCGATTGCGGGAAACGTTCGCTGCCGGAGTGGATGCGGATGTCGAGCGCGTACTCAACCAGACCATCAAGAAAGTAGGGGAGGATATCGAGAATTTCAAATTCAATACCGCGATCAGCCAGATGATGATCTTCGTCAACGAAGCGGAAGCAAAGGGTCTGACGAAGGAGCAGTATGAGTCATTCATCACCATCCTTGCGCCATTCGCGCCGCATATCGCGGATGAGATCTGGCATGAACTCGGACGGGCGACGTCGGTGAATATCGCGCAGTGGCCTTCGTACGATGAATCCAAGTTATTGGCGGATACCGTCACGCTTGCCGTCCAAGTAAACGGCAAGGCGCGCGCTGAAATCACGCTTCCGCGTGACGCTGCTCAGGCTGATGCCGAGAAAGCCGCCAAGAAGGCCGCGGCCAAGTGGCTGGAAGGGAAGGAGCCTGCACGAGTCATTTTCGTAGCTAACCGCCTCGTTAATCTGGTACTTGCAAAATAGATTGAATGTGGTATAATTATACCAGTGCGACTACATGAGTCGCGCATCAAGAGGAGATAGCTTATGTTTAAGAATGCAGTAGGCGCGGTCGGGGTTATGGTTCTGGTCTTCGGCACAGCGATTCTCATCGCGAAACTTGCCGTAGACTTCAAGCCGAAGTCGCACGATCTCGTCATCAGTGTTCCTACTCCTTCCGAGTAATTCTCGGGTCGGCGCCTGACTGAAATGTCAGGCGCTTACTTTTTTACTACCCGCGGACCATCGGCCGTGTCTTCGATGACGAATCCTGCATGTTCGATCTGGGAACGGAAATCATCCGCGTCAGCCCATTTCTTTTCTGCACGCGCCGCTTCGCGCTTCGCAAGAAGGTCTTGAATGTGATCAGGAATATCGTGGCTCGATACTTCGACGCCGTATTCCTTTTCCCAGCGTGATCGTGCATCAGCATCTTCTTCGGCAAGACCGAGACCGAGCACGCGATCGAAATCGAAAATGCCGGCACGCAGATTCTTCTCCGCCAGATCCTTATCCTTGGTCATCTCCCAAAGAACCGCGAGCGCACCCGCCGTGTCCACGTCGTCAAAGATGCGTTCCTCGAACCGGTTCTTGTAGTCCATGGGGACACTGCCTCCCTCAGGCAGGGTGTCCACAAGCTTACGAAGTTTGAGGAAGGCGCTCTGTGCAGCTTCCAGCGCCTCCCACGTGAAGCTGGATGGCTGACGATAGTGCGCACCGAGAAGGAGATATCTGAATGCCATCGGATGGAATCCCTTTTCGATAATATCGCTGAGGTAGACGACATTTCCTTCGGATTTCGCCATCTTGCCGCCATCGAGCTGCAGGTGCGCGCGATGAAGCCAGAAGCGGGAGAACGGCTTCTTGCCGCTCGTCGCTTCGGACTGCGCGATCTCGTTGTTGTGGTGCACCGGAATGTGCTCGATGCCACCGGTGTGGATGTCGATACGATCGCCTAAGATGCTGCGGATCATCGCGGAGCATTCGATATGCCAGCCCGGGAAACCCTTGCCCCACGGCGAATCCCAGCCGAGCTTGGTATCCTTCTTCCATAAGACGAAATCCGAAGGATTACGCTTCTCGTCGGATGCGGCGACGCGCGCGCCTTCTTTCTGGCCATCGATATTGATATTGCCCAATTTCCCGTAGTCAGGAAAACGCGACGTATCGAAATAGACCGCCGTTTTTCCCTCGTAGGCGTATCCTTTCTCTTCAAGTGTCTGGATCATCGCGACCTGCGCGGGGATGTAATCGGAGGCGCGCGGGAATTCCGTCCCGTCGAGTTTCGCGTTGAGGGTCTTCAAGTCAGAGAGGAAGATTTCGGTGTATTTCTCCGCCATGCTGCGCATGTTCTCGAGCGTCGGCTTCAGGCCGTCTCTCTTAAGCCCCTTCGTCATCTTGTCTTCGCCTTCATCGGCATCCGAGGTGAGGTGGCCGAAATCGGTGATGTTGATGACCTGACGCATCTTGTATCCGCCGTATTCGAGCGAGCGGCGCAGGATGTCGGTGAAGACGAACATCGAGAGATTGCCGATGTGCTGCACGCCGTAGACCGTCGGGCCGCAGTTGTACATCTTTACCGTATCGGGGAGGATGGTCTCGAAGAGCTCCTTCTCGCCGGAGAGGGTGTTGTGGAGACGTATCTTCGGCGTGGCTTTCTCCTCCTTCTTTGAGAAGAGGAAATCGAGGAAGGACATCCCTTCATACTAGCAGGAATGCGTAGAGAAAACAGCGGGAATATGCGATACTACTCCGGTATGCATCCGCAGCAGAAAGGCACGTCAACGATCTCGATGGGTGTCTCCATCCTCGTCATCGCGGTCTTCGCCAGCGGCTTCCTTATCGGAAGCACCGGTATCGCACGCAGCCTTCTTCCGGCTGCCGTCGCGCAATCGCTCGGCGTAGCCGCACCTCCGGCCGGAGTCGATCTTGATCCGGTGTGGAAGGCGTGGGCGATCATGGATGAACGATTCGTTCCTGCGTCGGTGCCACAGAATGCGTCATCTACTGAACCGGAAATCGCCGGCACTCCGGAAGAAAAGCGCGTCTACGGCATGATCGCCGGCATGGCGGAATCCTTGGGAGACCCGTACACCTTCTTCCTCCCGCCCGTCGAACAGAAACAATTCGAGGAAGATCTTGCAGGAAATTTCGAAGGTGTCGGCATGGAGATCGCGATCAAGGATGAGATCCTCACGGTCGTCGCACCGCTCAAGGGAACTCCGGCGGAACGCGCGGGCATCAAGCCGGACGATAAGGTATTGAAGATCGATGATGCCGATACACGCGGCATGGATGTGACCGCTGCGGTGAATCGCATCCGTGGCCCGAAAGGAAGCGAAGTGCGTCTCTTCATCGCGCGAGAAGGCTGGGCAGCGCCGCAGGAGATCAAAGTGATGCGTGACGTGATCAATATCCCGGTCCTTGAGACCGAACGTAAGGGGGATATCTTCGTCATCTCGCTCCATAACTTCACCGCGAACTCGCCGACCCTCTTCCGTCAGGCACTCCGTGAATTCGTCGATTCAGGCTCGAACCGCCTCATCCTCGATCTCCGCGGGAATCCGGGCGGTTATCTCGAGGCGTCGGTTGATATGGCGAGCTGGTTCCTGCCATCGGGCAAAGTCGTCGTCACCGAGGATTACGGCGGCAATCAGCGCAACGTCGATCATCGCAGTCGCGGTTACGACGTCTTCAATGGGAACCTGAAGATGGTCATCCTCGTCGACAAGGGCTCAGCCTCGGCATCGGAAATCCTTGCGGGCGCGCTCGCGCACTATGATATCGCGCAGACCGTCGGCACGAACACCTTCGGCAAAGGCTCCGTGCAGGAACTCATTCCGATCACCGAGAACACGGGACTCAAGATCACTGTCGCACGCTGGCTCATGCCTGACGGCCATCAGATCCCGAAGGACGGCATTACGCCGGACATCGAGGTGAAGCTCACCGAAGAAGATGTGAAAGCGAAGCGCGATCTCCAGATGGATAAGGCGATCGAGATCCTTCGTGCGCGCTAAGTTGCCACCTCGCATCCGCTCGCGTAGGATGACTATATGAAAGTCATCCTGCTTCGCGACGTGTCCGGTATCGGGCAAAAGGGGACGGTACAGAATGTCTCCGACGGGCATGCGTTGAATTTTCTTATTCCGAATCGCCTTGCCGAGATGGCGACTGCCGACAAGGTAAAGGCTCTCGAGAAACAGAAAGCGACGGATGCTGAAGCGGCTGCGGCGCGCGATACGGAATGGAGGAATCTGGCGAAACAGCTCAAAGACGCACGCGTCGAGATCAAGGCGAATGCGAGCGAACAGGGGCACCTCTATGAGAAGATCTCCAACATCCAGGTGTCCAAGGCGATCATTGATCAGCTGAAATTCGCCGTACCGCCGGCAAGTATCGAACCGAAGATGGCGATCAAGGAAGTCGGCGAGTGGCCGGTAGCGATCACGCTCGGAAACCATCAGGCAACGCTTATCGTGGTTGTCGCGCGGAGCTAGAGTGGTATCCTACCCGAAGAGCACGCACTTTGGAGGAACCAATGAGTAATAAAGGGCTTGGTAATCTCACGCCTCGTGAGGTATCGACCATACTGCTCGCGCTCGCAAAGGCGGGCGCATCCGAGGAAGAGCGCAAGATCTTCTTCAATCCGTATCTCTGTGATACGCGTATCGCCACATGGATCAAAGCGATTCGTGAGAATAACATCGCCGTCATTGCCGGCGTCAAGGATGAAGACATTACGCTCAACATGCGTTGTACTGATTAAACGAAAAGCCGCGAACGGATGTTCGCGGCTTTCTGTCGTATTCGGGGGAAATTACTTCGCTGGGACGATCTCGACCGAGGAGCGCACCGTGGTGCGACCGTCGAAATCACCCTTACGCTTCGTGGAGAACTTCACGATGCCGGCGATCTTGGAGAAAAGGGTGTGATCCTTACCGATACCGATGTTGCGGCCAGCCATGATCTTCGTGCCGCGCTGGCGGACGATGATTTCCCCGATGCCGACCGAGCTACCATCGCCGCGCTTGACGCCGAGGTATTTCGGATTCGAATCGTTCAGGTTTTTAGCTGTTCCGGCGGCTTTCGTTGTTGCCATAAGGTATAGTTATCGGGTGAACAGGGGCACTATACAGGGTTTTTGGGTGAGGTGCAAGGGGGTGCTCGAAACCATGCTCGCCGAATGGGGGCTAATCATAGCCATATTTTTGATAGCTTTTTCCAGCTTCGGCTTAGGGAGGCTTTCTGCTACCGAGACGGCCCTGCCGCCGGTTACGGTAACCCAGGCACCGGAAGCCGCTGGTCCGCAGGGGATGGCGGTGGGCGGACTGGTCGTGGCATCCCGTACGGGGCAGGTCTACCACTACCCGTGGTGCTCCGGCGGTTCGCAGATCAAGGCAGAGAACCAGATCTGGTTTGCGAGCGAACAAGCGGCCAAGGATGCGGGGTATGCACCATCGAAAAGCTGTGAAGGTCTCGGAGAATAGCTTTGGATAACAGCTCGTAAGCGGTAGAATACGCACCATGTTGATCATCGACGTCGAAGCTTCGGGAACAGAAGCGCATAAGCATTCCATCGTAAGCGTGGGCGCGCTCGATTTCTCGAATCCATCGAATCGTTTCTATGAAGAGTGCCGCGTGTGGGATGGTGCGCACATCATGGATGAGGCTCTCGCGGTGAATGGTTTTACCAAGGAGCAGATTACCGACCCGAAGAAGCAGTCAGAAGCCGACCTCGTCCATCGCTTCATGCTCTGGGCAGATGGTCTGGATGAGCGCACGTTCGCGGGGCAGAATGTCTCCTTCGATCGCGATTTCATCAAATACGGCGCGGAGAGGGCAGGGCACACTGACTGGCCATTCGCGTTCCGTACCATCGACACGCACACCCTCTGCTACATGCACATGATCAACCGTGGGGTGAAGCCGCCGGTCATGAAGCGCCGTTCGGCACTCGATCTTGATGCGGTCCTCAATTACTGCGGAATCCCGCGCGAGCCGGAGCCGCACAACGCGCTCACCGGTGCGCTCTCACATGCAGAAGTCGTCTCCCGGTTGCTCTACGGTCGCAAATTGTTGCCGGAGTTCGAGCAGTATCAGATCCCGTGGAAATAGGGCATTAGTTCTTCACGCAGATCATCGGAGCAGAGTGGTACGACGCGAGATACACGATGGTGCCGAGCGACTGGTTTCCTGTCCATCCGCATCCGCAATTGCCGCTGGAACATTTTATCGAGGCAGTGCCCGTCTGTCGTGCGGTGTAGCCAGCTGTACAGCTTCCCGAGACAGTGGAAGGGCTGCATGCGGCGGTCGAGCATCCTGATGCGACGCCCCATGCGGTGCCGGTGCCGGTGCAGCCGCCACCAACCGTGCCCGCGGGCGTTGCTGCCGACGGTGTCGGCCAGCTGGAAATGCAATCCGTGCCGAGACAAAGGCGTTGATACACGGTCACATCGCCGTTGGCGGCGACGCGCAATCGCTCGCTGCCACCACCATAGAGTCGTAAGTAGCCGGTGGTGCTGCCTGATGGGTAGATGATCATGAAATTCGATTCAGGACGGAAATCGATATAGCCTCCCGTCGCGTTGGATCCTGCACTCATATTATCGATAAGCATGCGTCCGGGCAGAGTAGCGTGAGCAGAGCCGTATTTCAGGATGCGACCATACTCGGTGCCGGTGCTCTCGTAGCCGAAGCGCACCGTGCGTGAGCTGAGCGGGTCAGCCTGCGTGAAATCACCTGTACTGGTGACGCGCATGGTGCCGCCGACATCGAGACGATAGGTCGGGGTGGCATTATTGATACCGAAATTGCCGGTCAGCGTTCCGTTACCGAATACTGCCAGCGTATCGACGGAGAGCCCTCCGCTTTTCACCTGATCGGTCGTGCCGGTATTTATAGGGGCGGATACATTGCCATTCGGCGGTGCGGAAGCGGGCCCTGTCCATGCGATGGCGATGCTCAGGCACGAGAAAAGGATAGCGCCAAAGACGAAACCTGCCCCAAGGCTTCGGATATTCATACCTGAATAATAGTCCCGCATTTCGGATTCTGGACATTTTTTCGTCTTCATTGTGGATATTCAAAGCAGGGTAGGGAGGGGGTATAGTGGACGTATATGGACTTCTTTACCCTTCTTTTAGCAGCGGTCGGAATCGTCTTCATCCTCGTCATCATCCTGCGCCAAGTGAACCAGTACGAGCGCGGTGTTTTCTTTACCATCGGTAAGTACACCGGCATCAAGGAGCCGGGCTGGCGTGTCGTCATCCCGATCTTCCAGAGCATGCGCAAAGTCGACATGCGCACGAAGGCGGTCGACGTCCCCGAGCAGAAGGCGATCACCAAGGACAACATCGCCGTCGGCGTGAACGCGGTCATCTACTACAAGGTCGCTGATGCCGCAAAGGCCATCCTCGAGGTGGAGGATTTCATCTACGCGATGTCGCAGCTCGCACAGACGACCATGCGCAACGCGGTGGGCGAGGTGGAGCTCGATGAGCTTCTCTCCAGCCGCGACAAGATCTCCGAGCGTATCCGCAATGTCGTCGACGAGGCGTCCGACCCATGGGGTATCAAGGTCTCCAATGTCGAACTGAAGGATATTTCGCTCCCACAGGACATGGAACGCACCATCGCGAAGCAGGCAGAGGCAGAACGCGAGAAGCGCGCGGTCATCATCCGTGCCGAGGGTGAAGTCGTCGCGGCAGAGAACATGGCAAAGGCAGCTACGACGCTCGCTAATGCTGAAGGCGCCCTCCATCTGCGCACACTCCAGAGCATCAACGACATCTCTAGCGATCAGAGCAATACCATCGTCTTCGCGGTGCCGCTCGAAGTCCTGCGTGCGTTGGAAAAGCTCGGTGAACAGTAATCCATGAGTTTTTTGAAGCAACAGTTCGTAAAAGCGTCATTAGCGCTCGTCTTCGCTGCACACCATGCCCGTCGATTTATTTTGCGACGTATGGGGGAGGAAGGGGTCCGCTCGGTGCGCGTCCTCCTCATCCGCGACGGCCGTGTGCTTCTCGTGCGTCATTGGTATGCTCCGGGCGTCATGATGTTGCCGGGTGGTGGTATCAAGCGCGGCGAGAAAGCTGAAGATGCTGCACGGCGCGAAATCAAAGAAGAGACCGGATTCGATCTCGATAAACTCGAGCTTCTCGGCGAATACGAAGGAAATTATCCGGGAGATTCAGTCACCGTTTTCTTTGCGAGTGAATTCGATGGCTACGTGCGTCTCATGCCCAATAAAGAAATCATGTTGCGCAGTTTTAAGAAGTTAACTGATGCTGAGGACATGGATGAGCTTGCACCGGACAGTAAGCGTCGCATCCTTTCGTACAACGCCGGTGCGCGAGGAGAACGTGGGAAGTGGTAATGATATCGTCGAGTTCATTTTTTTCCGATATCGGGGGAGGAGTCTGAAAAAAAATATTAGAAATATCGATTGGGGGGCGTAGCATCGATTGATCGAAATATATTTACATAAAACATGACGCATATCTGCGGGGAATAGTGATATTTGTCGATCGATTGATTTCCGGAATTTTCTGATCCACCAGGGTAGGGAGCGGCCCATTCTCCTCTAGGGCTAATGTCGCACAATATATCTTTTGCGACATACAGGTAGAGGGATTCTGGAGCTCGGATGGCCGCGGGTCGGTTCACATGAAAGCTTCTTTGACGGATTCTTTTGTTTGAATTCGCACTGCCCTTGTATGCGCGTGAGTCTTTTTGGAATCCTGATATTCTTTTACTGTGTCTCTCAAATCCCGTATCCGCTCCATACTGACCCCGGCTGAACGACGCCTCTTTGATCGCCTCCACTCCCCTACCCGCATCCAGGATTTTCTGGAGGGGATTCCGAGCAACTTCGAATTGCATGGTGAATCGAATTTTTCTCCACGCACGATGCTGCAGAAAGGCGTCGGCCATTGCTTCGAAGGTGCGGCCTTTGCCGCAGCGGTGCTTGCATATCATGGTCAGCGTCCGCTTTTGATGGATTTCGCAACCGACTACGATGATGAGGATCATGCCATCGCTCTTTTCACGGAGAAAGGCTTGTGGGGCGCGATATCGAAAACGAATCATGCCGTCCTCCTGTATCGCGATGCGGTGTACAAGTCGCCACGCGAACTTGCGATGTCGTATTTCCACGAGTACTACATGCGCGATGGTCGTAAATCATTACGCGCGTATTCCGCACCATTCGATCTTTCCAAGTTCGATCCGGCGACATGGATCACGACTGATGATTCGCTTGATTGGATCCACGATAGGATCCACACGACGCGGTACTACGATGTCGCGCCTCGTTCTGCGATAAAGAAGCTCCGCAACGTTACGCCGCTCGAATTAAAAACACTGGAGATTACCCAGTGGGAAGATCCGCGTAAGAAAAGAGTCGGCTGATTCGATGCGCTGTATCTCGGTGCGACGTATACCGAGGGTCTTCGCAGGCGCGACGGCGTCGAGACTGAGTGCTAGGCCAGCAGGACTAGATAGCGACCCGAGGGATATGTCGCATCGAGATACTCCCACACTCTACTTCAAGAAGTCCATCGGGTTCAAGTAACCCGTCGCAGCGGAGACCGGCATGGTGGCCTTGCCGCACGGCGTCGCGGTCCCTAATTGGCGGACCTGGACGGCGTCCGAGGCGTACACCGTGAAGTGGAGGTGCGGGCCGGTAGCGTAGCCAGTGTCGCCGGAATAGCCCAAAACGCCACCGGTGGTCACCGTCTGGCCCTGGGATACATTCACCTGCGACATGTGGGCGTAGAGGGTCGAAAGGCCGTTCCCGTGACGCACCAAAACCCACTTGCCGTAGGAATAGCAGCCTTTCAGGGCATCGGTATTGCCGGTGGCTTGGACGGTACCGGCGAGGGCTGATTTGATCGGTGTGCCGATGGAAGCGGCGAGATCGATACCATTGTGGGTGCCTGAGCTGTAGAGGCGGCCGGAATCAGCGGTGCGGCCGAACTGCTGGGTAATGCGGACGTTATCCAAGGGCCAGCGGAAGACTCCTTTGCCAGCAGCTGGGATGCTCGATGGGTCCAAGGTGTACTGGAGCTTGGATTCGAGATCAGTAAGAGCGGCTTCGAACTGCGCCTTGGAGGCTTTCTTCTGTGCGAGCAACGACTGATACGTCGATTCCTGATTCTTGGTCTGCGTCAGAAGATTGGTCTGTTCTTTTTTCTGGATCGAAAGCGTCTGTTCTTCTTCCGCGAGTTCGGATTTCTGCTGTACGAGTTCTCCGCGCTTCTTCTCAGTGGCTTCCTTGTTGGTCGTGAGGACCTGTTTTGCATTCTGCAGTGAAAGCACGTGGCTATGCATGCTCTCCTGGATCGTCATCATGCTCTCGGTATCGTCCCACACATCGGCAACGGAATTATTGGCGAGCACCAGCTCCACCATCGAGCCGGTCGACGTCTCGTTGAGGGCTCGGATGGTCTCGGCGATAGCGGCAGCATCGAGGCGGATGGATTCCTCTTTCGTGGCGATCTGGCCGCCGAGCTGCTTGATCTCGAGCTCGGTCGTGGAGATCTGTGACTGCTTTGCCTTCACCTTGGCCTGTGTCTGCTTTACGGAGAGATCGAGCGAATTGACCGCCGTCTGGAGCGTCTGCTTCTTCTGGCCGACGACCGTCAGCTCCTTCTCGAACTGTGCGATCTCCTTGTTGATGGTCTCGATCTGCGCGCGGTTGGAGTTGATCTGGCTCTGCAATTCTTCAGCGGTCTGCGCGATGGAAATACCCGGCGTCGTAACCGCTACTGCGACCAGCATCATTGAAACGCCGCGAACGAATCCCATGACTATCCAAGTATAGCAACCGAATTATGAAGACGATTCAGGACTTCTCGCTTCCCCAGTATTTGGCTCAAGACAAAGGGATCAGGGGATTTCTCCCTTCCCGACAGGGAATAGCGGATCGGCCAGAGTACCGCTCCCCTTCCCTTCTCGGTCGCATAATCCCAGAGCGCTGCTTTGATAATCTCTGCATTAAAATCTGACTCAGGAATGTTGTTCACTACCTCAATCGCATGCGCGAGGTGCGCCTTCGTCTCCTCGGGAGTACTTTTCTTGTCGGATATGTTTGCAGCATCAAGCGATGGTGCTTGGAAGTAGTAATCGTATTCGCCCTCTGCAGCAGCGTCGGCGACATCGCTCCAGATGTGCACTCGCTCTTTGAGTATCGGTACGATCTTCGCCGCCATATCCTCATTGAATGAGACGCGGCTGGAGAGGGATTCTTTCAGGGCTTCCAATGCACGGGCATTGAATTCGCTTTCCGGAAGCCTGAGCAGGTACTCGCGGTTGTACCAGCGCAGTTTCTCCTCGTTGAAGACCGCGCCGCCTTTGTGGATGCCTTCGAGGCTGAAGGCGTTCACCAATTCCTCGAGCGTATAGATCTCTTTGTCTCCCTGACCTTCGCTCCAGCCGAGCAGTGCCATGAAATTCACCATGGCCTCAGCCATATAGCCGCGCGCGCGGAAATCCTTCACGCTGGTCTGGTGTTTGCGCTTCGACATCTTCGTGCGATCAGGTGCGAGGATGAGCGGAAGGTGCGCGTAGACGGGACGCGGGAATCCGAGTGCTTCCTGGATGAGGATCTGGCGCGGCGTATTCGAGATATGATCCTCACCGCGGATGACATGCGTGATCCCGGCATCGCCATCGTCTACCACAACGGCAAAGTGATACAGCGGATCATCGATCGAACGCGCGAGTACGAAATCCTTCAGCTCTGTCGTATCAAAACTGATGTCTCCACGGATGACGTCGGTAAACGTGACGACTTTCCCTGGATTACGCAGACGCACGACTTCGACGGTCTGTGTCTCATCGTCTTTGCGGGGTTCCTTGGAGATGTAGGCCTTATCTTCATCGACGAGCCTCTTCAGGAGTTCCTTGTGGCGACCGACATGTTCCGACTGTACGTATTTCTCATCGAACGAAAGACCGAGCCATTCCATTTGTGCATAGATATCGTCTTCGTACTCTTTCTTGCCGCGCTCCTTATCGGTATCCTCGATGCGCAATACAAAGGTTCCTCCCTGCTGCTTGGCGTACAGGTAATTAAAGAGCGCGGTACGTGCGGTACCGATGTGGAAATAACCCGTCGGAGAGGGGGCGATGCGCACGCGGACCTTGCTCATACGGCTGGTTCGTGGGCGATACCGGTCTCCAGTATGACTTCCGCGATCTTGCGACCGGCTCCCGGGCGTGCGAACGCTTTCGCCGCTTCGCTCATGCGCTTACGCGCTTCAGGATCACTCATGAGGCGCTCGATTTCAGCCTCAAGAACATGTTGGGTGAGATTCTTCTGCTCTATGACGAGTGCGGCACCCGCGCGCGCATAGGAGAACGCATTCTCCGTCTGATCGTGCGAGATCGTCTCGGGGATCGGGATGAGAATTGAAGGAGTTCCCCATGCGGATATCTCGAAGATGGTGCCGCTGCCGGCGCGGGCGACCACGAGATTCGCGATTCCTGCCGACATCTTCATGGCCAGCGCATTGAGGAGGCCGAAGGTGCGATAGCGCTCTGCATGCGGGATGTCTTTGAGGACGACGTTCGCGATGCCGGCGACTTCCTCCATATTGTTCGTGCCCGCCTGATGGATGACATTGTATTTCTGCACGAGCTGCGGAATCGTGTCGATGATCACGTTGTTGATGGCCTGCGCGCCTTGCGATCCGCCCATGACGAAGATGGTCGGGACGCTCGGATCGAGCTTTAAGAATTCATGCGCGCCTTCGGGTGCGGGACTTTCGATCTCCAAGCGGATCGGATGACCGGTGCGTGCGATCTTCGAGCGTACTTTTTCCGGGAACATGGTCGCTGCATCCGGGTGCGCTACGGCGATCCAGCGTGCGAACTTCGAAGCGTAGAGGGAAACGCGTCCCGGTGTCGCATCAGCGTCGTAGATGATGACGGGAATATTCAAGAGTCGTGCGGCAACGAGTGTCGGGAATGCCGCGTAGCCGCCGGTCGAGAAGATGACATCGGGATACAGATTGAATAAAAGGAAGAAGCATTTCATGATGCCGGCCCATGTGCTGATGAAGCTCAGCGGGTTCGGGATCTTCGATTCGCGCGACATCTTGCCTGCGGGTGCCGAGCGGTGCTCGATATCATGCTCGGCGAGCGCACGTGCGTCGAAGGGGGTCGGGCCGACATAGTAGTACTGCGGCTCGAGAAGTTTGCGCTCTTTGCAGATGCTTTCAATGCCCTGCACGACCGCGATAAGCGGGTAGAAATGCCCACCGGTACCGCCACCCGTAAGGACGATCTTCATACGGCCATTCTAGCGCCCAAAACGGGCTTTTCCAAAGGGTTTGGTGGGTGTCCGGCACATGGAACGTATCCCTCGGGTCGCTGTCTGTGCCTGCTGGCACAGCGCTCACTCTCGGCCCGTCGGCCTGCGAGAGGCCCTCGCGATACGTTCCATGCTGCCGTGCTGTTGGTTGGCGTCATTTTTTCGTCTGATAGCGCGAGATATTAATAAGAATTCCAGCGCTGGCCAGGGAAACCAGCATGGCGGAACCGCCTTGGCTTATGAACGTCAGCGGGATTCCGGTGAGCGGTGCCATGCCGAGCATTGCCGCGATATTCACGAACGCTTCTCCCACGAGGTACGCGGAGATGCCGACGGCCATAAGCCCGCCGAAGAAATCCGGCGCATGCGCGGCGATACTGAGGCCTTTGAGACCGAGGATGAGGAAGAGTGCGATGACCAAGGAGCCCCCGATGAATCCGAGCTCTTCCGCGATGACTGCATAGATCGAATCCCCCATCGGCTCGGGAAGATAGGTGAACTTCTGGATACCTTGACCTATGCCTCGGCCGGTCACGCCACCGGAGCCGATCGCGATGAGGGATTGCCTGATCTGGTATCCTCCACCCTGCGCATTCTGTGCGGCGGGATTCAGGAAGGTATCGATGCGGCTGAAGAAGTATTCGTAGCGCGGGATGAACGACATGATGAGAAGCACGGTGGCGCCTGCGACGGCGATGAGTGCGATATCGCGGAATCGGACGCCGGCAGCGACCGCGACGCTGAAGATCGAAATGATGATGATGCCGAGCGTGCCGAAATCCGGCTGAAGACCGAGGATGAGTACGAGCGGAGCACAGATACCCGCAAAGGTAGCAAGGCCTTTCCATGTCTGTGTCTCATCACGTAACCCCGCGAAATACATCGAGGCAAACATGATGCCGGTGATTTTCAGGAGTTCCGCCGGTTGGAATGTCGCGAATCCGAAATCGAGCCACAATCGTCCTCCGCCGTGCTCCATCGCGAGGCCCGGGATGAAGGTAAGCAAGGTAAGAAAGATGGAGCCGCCGAAAAGATACGCGGCGAAACGACGCCAGAGCTTGTAGTCGATGACGGAGCAGATGACGAGTCCGATGAGGCCGAGGCCGACGCCGAGGATGAAGTGGTTCATCATGACGCCGGAGATGTGTGTGTTGCCGCGAGCCAAGAGACCGACGGCTGCCGAGGAGAACATGAGAAGACCGCCCAGTACGAGGGCGGCAAGGATGATCAGGAGTGAGGTGTCGGGTCGGGCTGTCCGCATATCAGGCCGCGAGGAGTGCGAAGATGACTCCGGCGAAGGCGAAGACGATCGAAAGGATCCAATAGCGCATCGTCACTTTCTCTCCCGGCCATCCGAGCGCTTCGAAGTGATGATGCAGCGGGGCGATAAGGAAGAGCTTGCGGCCTAGTACCCGCTTCCACGTCATCTGGAGGATATCCGACGCCACGGTCGCGACAAGCAGTGCGCCGATGATCGGCAGTACGGTTACGCCGATGCCACCGCCGAGTTTGTCAGTCATGAACGCGATGACCGGAATGGTGAGCGTAAGCGCCATGGTGCCCGTATCACTCATATAGAAGCGTGCCGGCGGCACGTTGAACCACAAGAATGCGAGCAATCCTGCGGTCACCGCCGCACAGAACGCGGCGAGATGGATCTGATCCTGCGAGAACGCGATGATCGCGTACGACGCGAAGACCGATGCGAAGACGCCGCCGGAGAGTCCGTCGATGCCATCAATGACGCCGCTCGCGAAGATCGCGAGCGAGGTGAGGACGAAGAACGGCACGATGAGCCATCCGAGGTAGAGCATGCCATCGAACGGGATCTGTACGGACGTGACATCGAGTTTATCGTAGAACCAGATGCCGATGAGCGTGGAGAGTGCGACGACGATGACGAGCCGGTAGCGCAAACGAAGGCCGTCCCCTCCCGGACGGATGATGAGCAGGTCATCAATGAGACCGGCGATAGCGCCGATGAGGAGCGTCGCGAGCGGGATCCAGGTCTGTCCTCGGCTGAGGAAGTCCAATTCCTGCGTAATAAGTCCCGGAAAAAGCTTCGCGAAGAGTGCGAGACCGAACGTCGTGAGAAGAACGCTCCCCCACACGATGACGCCACCCATACGTGGCGCACGGACTTCATGGTGGATATGCAGTCGATTGAATTCGGCTGCCACGGAGCCGTCATAGGCGGTTTTTCCTGATTTCTTCTTCCACGCCTTGTACTTGTAGAGGTAATGCGTGAGGACCGGCGTCATGCCGATACCGATGACGAAGGCGATACCCGCAGGGATAAGCACCCGGACCACATCCGTGAACATAGGGGCTATTCTACCACCTTACTGCTGAGGCGAAGGCGGGGGTGTGAGTGCGATCTGTGTGGTCTCGACCAGCTTCATGACGTCGGAAAACCGACCATCTTGGGTCGATCCGAGGACCACCACGACCACGGGATGGTTCTCACCGGCATCGTACGCTATCGCGAGATTCCCTCCCGCGAGATCGGTAAGGCCGGTCTTTCCCATGTAGATATGCGGAATGTTAACGAGGGCGGCGTTGGTATTGTGGACGTCGCGCTTCACGCCGTTGATGGGACCGAGTGTCGCGAATTCGCGCGACGT
>JAEUQT010000003.1:38961-184177 GCA_016789445.1 bacterium
TTCTCGATCGGTGCGGAGTGCATAGGAAAAGAGGGTCGCGATGTCTTTGGCGGAGCCGAGTGCGCCTGCTTGCGTGATGCTCTCATCAAGTCCGCTCGGATTGAGGAAATAGGTCGACTCCATGCCGAGGTCCTTGGCGAGTTTATTCATGCGCCAGATGACCACCCGTTCTGCCGGTGCCTCAGGATATTTCGCACGGATGCCTTCTTCTGCTGCCTCAGCAAGCGCTTCCGCGGCGGTGTTCGAAGAGGCGATGAGGAGGTAATCGAGCAGTTCGCGCACCTTCCATTCCTCACCATAGGTAAGCCCTCCTCCTCCCTTTTCGACGGCTGCTCGCGAGATCATTACGGTGCCATCCATCGGAAGGACTTCGGAAACCGCGAGTGCGAGCACGACCTTCGTAATAGAGGCGAGCGGAAGCTGGGCGTCAGGATTCTTGGAATACAGCACGCGATCATTCGTGCCGTCGATGACGTAGACACCCTTCGCGGAAAGCTGGATTCCTTCAAATGCGTCCGGCTGCGTCGAATGTGCCGCCGCTACCTGTACTTGCGGCGTGGAGACATCAAACGGTGGCAGATACGCGGTCACGAGCGCCATGCCGGTGAGGATGCTTACCGCAAGGAAGGAGCCGCCGACGAGCATCTGGCGAAGCGGTGGCGCGGCAAGAAGGACCGGCTGGGTCGGCGTTGGTGTCTGCACTACCGGTTCCGGAGTCGGTGTTTCCGGAATGTAGTGCAGCTCAGGCTGCGTGTCCGCCTGCTGGTTCTGTTCCTGCTGTGGCTCCATGATCGTTCAGTCCTGCCTTGAATGCAGAGAGTTCGGGTGCGATTGTACCATATTCCGGCAGCTCTTCCCGGTTACCCACACCGAGATGTGCGAGCAGTTCCGTTGTCGTCCGGTAGATATATTCGCGGCCATCCTCGGGATTTCCCGCGCGTTCGATAAGGCCACGGGTAAGAAGTGTGCGGATGGTGGATGAAGAATTCACGCCGCGGATGTAGTCGATCTGCGCACGCGTCGACGGGCCCTCGTAGAGGAGGATCGCGAGGATTTCCAGTCCCGCTTCGCCGATGTTCTTCTCCTCATCTTCCTTGATGACCTTTACGACAGCGTCACGTGCTTCCGGCACGACCGCAAGTGAGACTTCCGTATCTGAGCGCACGATGCCGAGTCCGGTGCCCTCCAGTTTCTGGGCAAGTGCATCGAGATGCATCCGTATATCCCCTTCGCTCACGTCCAAAGACCGTGCGAGCGATTTATACGTGAGCGAACCGCCTTCCGAGAAAAGCAGCGCTTGGATCTGTTTGTGGAGTTCAGCCATAGCGTGGGAGACCTTCGACTTCGTCTGATTCGATCAGTATATCGCTGAAAAGCCGATCCTGCGTCACGGAAACGGAGCCGTGACGTACCAGCTCCAAGACGGCGAGGAAGTGGACGATCTTGTCAACGCGCGACGCGCCACGGGATATCTCGCTCCAGCGGGTGCGCGCTGCGGTCGCAAGTCGGTTTTTCAGATTCACGATCACATCTTCAAGTGCCAAGACCGGTGCAACGACGGCTTCACCGAGCTTGTTTACGCTCGGCAGCGAATTAAGGAGTTTCTGCGCGGCGCGGAGAATCGTCTCGCCCTTCGCCTCGCCCGGCGCGAAGGTGGCACGTTGCATGCCGATCGCTTTGGCGATATCCGGTGCGCGTCGTGCGAAAACATACGGATTCCTGCCCCAGACGCCGCGCAGCAGTTTTGTGGCCTTTCGTATGGCAGCGAGTCGTTGCAGGCGTCGCTCGAGTTCCTCGATCGAATGCTCTTCATCATCGGAAAGCTCGACTGTCGGCAAAAGCGAGCGGGATTTGATGAGGAGCAGTGTCGAGGCAACGAGAACGAATTGTGAGGTTTCGGAAAGCGGTAGTTCCGGAAGTTTTTCGACGTAGGCAAGATACGCGTCGCACACTTCGGCAAGTGAGACTTTCGAGACCGACATCTTGCGCTTCTCGATGAGATCAAGCAGCGTCTCGAGCGGCCCGGCGAAATGCTCGGTTTCTATGGAGAATTCCGGAGACATTCCGGATAGTCTAGCATCTATTCAGAAGAAAGACGGCCGTCGATTCGCGTCATATCGCGCGGGAATGCGGTCGATTCCTTGATATTCGCGAGCTCGAGCATGCGGCCGGTGAAGCGCTCCAATCCGGTCGAGCAGCCGCCGTGCGGCGGGATGCCGTATTTGAATGCCTGCAGATAGTATTCGAATTTCTCCGGATCCATGCCGCGCTCCCTGATGCGGGCGATGAGAGAGTCGTAGTTATGGATACGCTGCGCACCGCTGTTGATTTCGAGTCCACGGAACAGAAGATCGAATCCGCGTGAGAGCGGTGCCTCGGATGCATCTTCGTAGGTATAGAATGCGCGCTTCTTCGTGGGAAAACGCGTGATGAATACGAAGTCGGAGCCGAATTTCGCCTTCGCGTATTCGCAGATCTGACGCTCGTCTTCCGGCGCCATGTCATCAGTGTCCTCGATGGTGCGATTGTATTCCTTCGCGACGATTGCCTGTGCCTCCTGAAGCGTAAAGACCGGGAATTCGGCAGGCGCGAGCGGCACATCTACCTTGAATGCCTTGAAAATGTCCGCATGCTTCTCCCTCACTGCCTTCACGACGTCCTGGATAGTCGTCTGCAGTTCTTTCATGACTTCGGTTTCGTCCTTGATGAACGCCATCTCGAAGTCCATCTGGGTGATCTCGGAAATATGACGCGTGGTCGCGCTCTTCTCCGCGCGGAAGACCTTTGCGATCGTGAATGCACGCTCGAACGCGCCGGTCATGATCTGCTTGTAGAACTGCGGTGAAGTCGCGAGGTACGCAGCCTGCTCCTTGAAGTATTCGAGCTTGAAAACGGCTGCACCGCCTTCGGCATCACCGCCGACGATCGCGGGAGCGACGAATTCCGTGAATCCGCGAGATTTAAGAGAATTGCGGTATTCATCGAGGATGCTCGCTTGAAGGGTGAAGATCTGGCGCGTGCGTTCGCTCTTGAGCGTAAGCGGAAGGTTGTCGAGGTGCGTGTCGAGATTGAGTTCGACATGCAGTTCGAACGGGAGCGTATGCGCCGCATTTAAAATTTCGATGCCTTCGATCTGAAGTTCGATATCGCCATTCTGCTTCTCAGCCACGATGTTCTTCTCCGGTCGCTGGTTGACGATACCGGTCATGGAAACCGCACTCTCCACGTTGGTCTCCTTCGCAACGGCAATCGCTTCAGATTTCGGCAATACCACCCCCTGGATGGTTCCCGAACGGTCGCGGATATCGAAAAAGACCATCTTTCCCTGATCGCGGCGTACGGAGACCCAGCCATTGATGGTTACCGTCTCGCCCACGTGGTTTTTGAGGTCCCCGATAAGTACGCGTGTCATATCTACAGTGAGACGCCGACTTTAGCACGGATCTCCTTCATTTTGGAAGCCGCTTTCTCACGGGCCTTTGTGGAACCTTCATCCAGTACTTTCTTGACTTCTTCGTCAGATATGGCGTTACGCTTCTCGCGCATCGGGGCGATGAACGCCTCAAGATCCTCGATAAGCGCATCCTTGAGTGCCTTGTACTTGCCCTTATTCGCCTCGTAGAGTGGCGCAAGCTCGGCTTCCGTCTTCAGGAGCTTGTGGATCGCATAGACGTTCTCCGGCCTATCCCCCGCTGAATCGGTCACGATACTCATCACCGCCTTGGTGATCTCGTCTTTCGTACCGAAAAGCGGAATGGTATTGCCGTAGCTCTTCGACATCTTCTTACCATCGGTTCCGGGAACAATGGCGACTGATTTCTGGATCAATTCCTTCGGTTCTTTGAGTGTTTCGCCGAATGCGATGTTGAACTTCGAAGCTGCCTCGCGCGCATATTCGAGATGCTGACGCTGATCTTCACCTACCGGTACGACATCAGTGTCGTAAAGGAGGATATCCGCCGCCATCAGCATCGGATACGTGAAAAGTCCGGCATTCGGTTCAAGTCCTTTCGCTACTTTGTCTTTGTACGCGTGACCGAGTTCCAAGAAGGATACGCTGACGAGACATTCCAAAATCCAAGCGAGCTCCGTGTGTTCCTGCACCTGCGATTGCTGGAAGATGGTCGCCTTCGAGGGATCGATGCCGACGGCGAGATAGTCGCGGACGACGTTGCGGATGTTGGTACGCAGTTCATCGCCGTTCTTGAGCGAGGTGAGTGCGTGATAGTCGACCACCATGAGGTAGCTTTCGTAGCTGCCGTACATGTCCGCAAACGGTTTGAGTGCGCCGAAGTAATTACCGATGTGGAGTGCACCAGAGGGTTGAAGGCCTGTCAAAAGGCGTTGCATGGTCGCCATGATAGCAGGAAAAGCGCTACCGTTCACCTCTTACGCAGGTATCTCGACGATGAATTCCGACCCCGTGCCTTTGCCCTTCGAAACGGCCCAGATCTTGCCGCCGTGGGCTTCGGTGACCTGCTTCGCGATAAAGAGGCCGTAGCCGGTCGAATCCGCATTCACTTTCGTCGATTCCTTGCCGTGTCCGCCTTCGGTAAAGAGGTTCTTCATATCCTCCTTCGTGATACCGACGCCGGTATCCTTTACGGAGAAGTGAATTGTCTGTGCATTCCGTGAAAGACTCACATGGATGCCGCCTTGTAATGTGTAATGGATGGAATTATCTATGAGATTACGGATGACGTGGCGTCTGATTTTCGCTTCATCGCCTGTGAGTTTGTAATCTCCCGATGCTGCAGAGAAATCCAATGTGATGTTCTTCTTTTGCGCTGCTGGAAGCAGATCGTGTACCACTTCTTCGATGCTTGCCTTCAGATCAAACGGTTTTTTGTCGTACGCAACGGTTCCTTTGCGGAGATTCGATGCATCGAGGATGTCAGCGACCATGTCGACCCCTTTTCGCATATCGGCAAGACCGTTTTCGGCCATGCTGTGGAGCTGCGGGCTTACCTGACCATAATCACCCTGCATGATTCCCGCGAATGCGCCCTGGCTCTTGGCGAGATATCCCTTCACTTCGTGGCTGATGAAGGCGAGCAGGCTTTCCTGCTGTCGGTTGATGACTTTGAGTTCGCGTTCTTGTTTTTCGATGAGCTCCCGCTGCTCGATTTCCCTACGGACGCTGCGGACCAAGAGGCCTCCCATAAGTGCGAAGAAAAGAAGCGTCATGCCGATAACCGGTCGGGCACTTTCGATGGTCTCGAGAAGGAGTACGGAGAACAGGAGTATCCAGAGGCTTACGACCAATGCGGTCGTCGCGATGACGCGGACCTCGAATGCCTGGAACTGCACGATAAGATACGTGATGGCGCCGAGGAAGATCGGCATTCCGAAGAGGCCGTATTGTGCGACCGCCCAGTCTTCAGACAGGCTTCCGATGATGTTGCCCCATGAGAACGCAAGCAGGAAGAGCGTGAGTCCTGCTCCTAGTGAGAATATCTGTACGCGTCGTTCACCGCTTTCCGCCTGGATGATGCTGCGTGTGCCGAACACGATCATTCCGATCACAATAAGAAGCTCAACCAGATACACGTAGTACCACAAAACACCCTCAAGGGCTTCGCGGTCGCAGTTAGTGTAATCAAAACCGGTGAGATTCAATGCGGTGGGTGCAAGCACTATGACGGGCGCCAAGAGGGCTGCCGCGAATGACTTCCACGTATCCGGCACATCATCCCCGCGAACGAATACATACAAGAGATATGCGGCGCTCAGATATATCAGGAGGTCGAGATATATCTGCGCCGACCAGAAGAACATGATGATGTCGGGATTCGCATCAGCCCAGAGTATGAGATCGAACGCCGACCATGCGATGAAGGACAGCGAGAGGAATATGAATATCTTATTGAGCAGCTGCTGCCCATGTCCTTGTCGCCAAATAAGCAAGGCTAAGATCGCACAGGCGACCATCGGGAATACGTGCGAGTAATAGATGAGCGGCGAGAATACGTTGTCGGAGACGAAAAGAAGCGGGGCGGTATCCCAATCGCACTGCCGTGCATCCGCGGCTATTGCAGGTGCTGCCTGGCGTGCGTTGACTGTCTCGGTCTCGCTGACGAAGACCGGATAACTATCCGAGGCAACGTACTTATAGAAAAGCGCGCCGACGGAGAGTACGACGCCGATAATGACGAGACGAGCGAGCGTTGTGCTTCGCGACTCCATGACAATCAGCGTATCACGCCTTCGGTGCGCGTTTGACGCCTTTCCCCTGTTTGCGCATGCGGGTGTGGATGTGGTTGCGGATGTATGCGCGCTGGAAGTACCGCGGTACGTACGGCATGTGCTTGCGGAATACATCCTCAGGTACGGTATAGATGGCGCGGATATCCTTGCGACAGGTCTTTGCTCCACAGTGACAGGTGATGCTCCAGTACGGATCAGCGTCGGTCATCGAATAGTCGATGGTGATCTCACCTCCTTCCGGTATATCCTCCAGCGCAACCACCGTCTTTGTCCCGGTAATCGCGGCGCTTGGTTCGCAGGAATGATTGATGTAACGGAACGGCGTCCCCTCGGTATTGATCCATGAGAATTTACCGGTACCGATCCAATGTTCGATTTCACGGGAGTCTCGCTCGCTCTTGGTAACCTTCTTTTCACGCTTACCGTTGATGTATTGGATCTTCTCCCCCTTCTTGATCGGTTCGTCGGCGAAAAGGCCTTTGCCATGTATGCCGCTTTCGCGAACCGAAATCTTCTTCATAACGACAAACTATACCGGACCATAATTTTCCAGCAAATAGAAAACAGCCGTATCCAACGGATACGGCTGTTGAGTTTATGCGACAACGCGTCGCATCGAGCTTCGCGCCAAGACAGCGACGAGCCCGTGCAGAATTGTGCAGAGTACCGGATAGATCATCAGTTCCGTGAGCATCGTGCCTTCGCTTTGGAGGGTCGCGATGCCCAGCGTGATGTAGGACAGTGTCCACACCGTCCATGCGGGCGCGTATTCTTCGCTCGGATTCCTGAACGTTGCGATTATGAGCGGCGCGAACGCCGTCACGGTCGTCATGTTCGAGAAAATGAGGAAGAGATGTGCGGCCTCTTCCCTATCGGCCTCGGTGAATGTCTCGATGAGTCCATAGGTGGCGATACACCATGCGCTTACATAGGCGATCGTGAGCAGGATGTCGAGGATGAACGCAATGCGATCCTCCCATGCATCCGGCCACCGCAGCGTTCCTCGCCGCCAGCAGATGAGCGCAACCCAGATACTGAGAAGCGCACAGGCGATCGGTGTAAGCAGCAGGTACCACTCTGCGTCCTTATCGAACTCGAGAACCGTGAGGAGTGTCGTGCCGTACGCGAACATGAACCACGTCGATGGGTTCGGATCGAATCCATCGACGAGCGCATGGCGGATATATATCCAATACCCGAGGATCATGAGAGCGCTTGAGATGTATCCGAGACGGATAGCATCGAGAGCGAGTACATGATCCGAGAAAAGACGCAGCGTCAGCTGCATCGTCTCCAGTCCACTCATCGGTTATCTCCCTCGTTGAAATGAACCTGTGTCCGCGAAATGCGGACCTAGGGAAAGTATATCACATTATTGAGTTTTTGTCCAGTTATCCCCGTGCGAATGCGAGGGCTGCGTAGGAGCCTATGAGCCAGATAAGGCGGTATTGCTCGCTGAAAACAGCCTGGATCTTGGGACTGAGCTGCCAGATCTCGCTTGTCATAGGCAACTGCAGCCAGACGACGATAAGTACCGCGGTTGCAGCGCCGCCTGCAAGCAGTGCCTGGATCGGCTCTCCGGTTCCACTTTCTATGTATTCAAGTGCAATGCGACGAACGATGAGGTAGGTGATGAAGGCGATCGCGCCGAAGGTGGCGAGCTGCATATTTGGAGATGCGTTCAGTACTGAAACTGCACCAAGGCCGACGGTTGATGGCACGAGCGCATACAACAGTGTCGACATCGGAAGCGCGAGCGAGATCGCACAGGCGCGGCCGATGCCGCTGCGCAGCGAATCAAGTGCGATAAGGAGAAGGAATCCGCCGAGCGCGAACCAATCATACGGGACTCCGGTAAAAGCCCCCGTTACCGAACTCACATCCATCAAATAAGTATATCGCGCCCGTTCACACGCGGATGGAACGAGCGTGAACAACTAGATTCCCTCTTTACGGAGCTGCTCGATCGCCTCTTTCGCTTTCTTGGAGAGCTTCTTCGGGAATTCGATATCAACGCGCACCAGAAGATCGCCACGCCCACCGCGATGCGAAGGTACGCCCTTGCCGCGGATGCGGAGGAATTCGCCCTGACTTACGCCTTGCGGGATCGCGAGCGTCGTTTCGCCGTCGAGCGTCTGGATGCGGTATTCGGAGCCGAGGAGCGCATCGGAGAGCTTGATGGAAAGCGCGGTGACAAGATTCATGCCGTCGCGGGTGAAAAGCTTGTCCTGACGGACATGGATCTTCACGTAGAGATCCCCTGCAGGGACTCCGGTAGCCGCTTCGCCGCGGCCCGGCATGCGGATCATCTCGCCGTTTTCCGCTCCTGCAGGAATGACGACGTGTACCTCTTCCTGCTTCTTGAGTACGCCCTCGCCGTGACACGCGGTGCAGGTTTCCTTCGGGACTTCGCCGCGGCCTTTGCAGGTCGGACAGCTGCGCGCAGAGGTAAAGGTGCCGAAGAAGGTATTGCGGCTTTCCTTTATCTGACCCTTTCCGTTGCACGCCGCACACGTGACGGTGCCGGAGCCCTTCTTGGCGCCGGTGCCGGAGCATGTATCACACTGGCCGAGTTTCGAGATAAGGATGCGGCGTTCGGTGCCGAAGATGGCATCACGGAACGGGATCTCGACATCGATCGAGATGTCGCGACCGCGGCGCGTACGGCGTCCGCCACCACCGAAGACATCGCTGAAGATATCCCCGAGATCGAATTCGACGCCGCCGTTCTGGAATCCTTCAAAGCCGGCGAAATTCGAGAAATCAAAACCTCCTGCGGATGCGCCACCGGAGAATGTCCTGCCGTAGGTATCGTATTCGGCGCGCTTCTTCCTATCGGAGAGTACTGCGTACGCCTCGCTCGCTTCCTTGAACTTCGCTTCGTCACCTCCTTTCTTATCAGGGTGATACTTGTGTGCCAGCGTGCGGAACGCCTTCTTGATCTCCTCTTCGCTTGCTGATTTCGAAACGCCGAGGATCGAGTAGTAATCTTTCATGCGGTGCATTATAGCCGCGGTTACCAGCGCGGCAAGCGCTGCCGTTCATCTACTACGTTCGCTTGATATGTATTTCTTGCGGTCGCTGTCTGCGCCTGCTGGCGCAGCGCTCAGTCTCGGCCCCGTCGGGCCTGCGAAGACCGCAAGAAACACATATCTGCGCTCTCTCCTTTCAAAGTTTAGGCTTGTGGACCGCTCTGCGATGATTCTGGACCCTGTTCAGGCGGCTTCTGATCGCTCTGCTGAGCTTTCTGCATGGCTTCGCCGATCGCGCTCATGGCCGTCGAGAGTTCTTCGGTGGCTTTTTTCATCGCGTCAGCGTCGGTGCCGTTGCGTGCTGTTTTGAGCGCGTCGATCTTCGACTGCACATTGGTGCGGATATCCTCGCTCACCTTATCACCGTGCTCCTTAAGTGCCTTTTCTGCCGCGTAGGCCACTTGATCCGCGGCATTCTGGAGTTCGATAAGCTCTTTCTTCTGCTTATCTGCTTCGGCATTCGCCTCGGCATCTGCGCGCATCTTCTCGATATCCTGATCAGTGAGGCCGGAACGCTGTTCGATGCGGATGGACTGTTCCTTGCCGGAGGTCTTGTCCTTCGCTTTCACGCTGAGGATACCGTTCGCGTCGATATCGAACGTGACTTCGATCTGCGGCGTGCCGCGCGGAGCCGGCGGAATGCCATCAAGATTGAATTTGCCGAGGGATTTGTTGTCGTTTGCCATCGGGCGCTCGCCTTGGACGATATGGATCTCGACTGACGGCTGATTGTCAGCAGCGGTCGAGAAGACCTGCGACTTCGAGGTCGGGATCGTCGTATTGCGTTCGATGAGTTTCGTCGCGACACCGCCAAGCGTCTCGATGCCGAGCGAGAGCGGGATGACATCAAGGAGAAGGACGTCCTTCACGTCTCCCTGAAGGATGCCGCCCTGGATCGCGGCACCGAGAGCGACCACTTCATCCGGATTCACGCTCATGTTCGGCTTCTTGTTGAAGAATTTCTCCACCGCACTCTGGATAGCCGGCATGCGTGTCTGACCACCGACGAGGATGACTTCGTGGATATCCCCTACCTTGAACGGTGACGCATCCATCGCGCGCTTGGTGATGTCCATCGCACGCTTCACGAATTCGTCGGAGAGTTCTTCAAGCTTCGCGCGGGTCATCTTCACGAGGAGGTGGCGTGGACCCGATGCATCGGAAGTGATGAATGGGATGTTGACTTCAGTTTCCACTGCGGTCGACAGTTCGATCTTCGCCTTTTCTGCGGCCTCATCGAGTCGCTGGCGCGCCAAAGGGTCATTGCGGACGTCGATGCCGCTCTCCTTCTTGAACTCCTCCGCGAGCCAATTGATGATGGTCTGGTCGATGTCTTTGCCGCCGAGATGCGCGTCCCCGTCGGTCGAGCGCACTTCGATGACGTCATCGCCCACCTCGAGCACTGAGATATCGAAGGTTCCACCGCCGAAGTCGAAGACGACGATCTTCTCGTCCTTCTTCTTGTTGAAGCCGTAGGCGAGCGCAGCCGCGGTCGGTTCGTTGATGATGCGCTTCACATCAAGTCCGGCGATGCGTCCTGCATCCTTGGTTGCGGCACGCTGCGCGTCGTTGAAGTACGCGGGAACGGTGATAACCGCCTCGGTTATCGTCTCGCCAAGCTTCGCTTCGGCATCTGCCTTCAGTTTCTGGAGGATCATCGCGGAGATCTCCTCAGGAGAAGACCACTTGTCGCCCATTTTCACTTCGATGCCGCCATTCGCACTCTTCTGCATCTCGAACGGGACGACCGCTTTGTCTTTCTGCACGTTCGCCTCGTCAAAGGTGTGGCCGATGAAGCGCTTGATCTGATAGACCGTGTTCTTCGGGTTGGTTACCGCCTGACGTCGCGCAAGAAGACCGACGAGGCGTTCGTTGTTTTTTGAGATAGAGACGACCGAGGGGGTCGTGCGGGCGCCTTCAGCGTTCTCAACGATGCGTGGCTCGCCGCCTTCGACGATGGCCATCGCCGAGTTGGTAGTTCCGAGATCGATTCCGAGGATTTTTGCCATAAGAACAATTGGTTACATTACTTTTGTAATGAAAGTGTTGCAGATATAACGCATTTTTATCTCTTTGTCAAATATTATCGGTAGATTGTCACTTGTGCCGGACGCAGTATGCGCGATTTCGTCCGGTATCCGCATCGAAGAACCTTGGCTATCGTGTGCGATTCACCTCCCCCGCGCTCTTCGATGGCTTCGTGGATCGACGGATCGAAATCCTCACCCTCTTTTCCGTATATCTCGATACCATGCGCTTGTAAAACACCTTGTAATTGGCTGTAGATGCTCTCGACGCCGATTCTCCAGGCGTTATCGACGTTCTTCCACGCATCGCTACGCATGGCCATATCGAAGCTATCAAGCGCAGGGATCAATTCCTCGACGAACGAGTCTTTCCCCGCATTTGCGGCACGCTGGAGGGCCTCCGCGGCGTCCTTTTTCGCATTGATGAGGTCGGCCTTCGCTCTCTGCCAGCCATCGAGATATTCCTGGCGCTCCTTCTTTACCTCAGCCAGCTCATCCTTAAGTTTCTGCATCTTCGCTTTTGCAGCGCCGACAGTCCCGAGCTCATCCTCGGGTTCAAAATCGATATCTTCGTGTTCATGGGAAGAAAACATACGCCGGCAGTATAGCATTTCAGGTTCTCTGCAAAAGAGAAAGACCGCTTTCGCGGTCTTTCTTGGAGATTAGCGCTTGGACCACTGCGGAGCACGGCGTGCGGCCTTGAGACCGAACTTCTTGCGCTCCTTTGCGCGTGGATCACGCTTGAGGAAGCCCTGGAGCTTCAGATCCTTGCGGAAGAGTGCGTCGACTTCGAGGAGTGCGCGGGAGACACCGAGACGGACCGCTTCAGCCTGCGACTTGAGACCGCCGCCCTTCACGACTGCGGTGACCGCGTAGGCGCCACCGACGGTCTTGAACGGAGCATTGATCGTCTCATGCATGATCGTGAGCGGGAAATAATCCGACGCTGCGCGATCATTGATCGTAAACGACGTCGTCTTCGCGCTCGAGATGCGGACACGTGCGGATGCTGTCTTGCGACGACCGACTGCTTCGAAGTATTTCTTGTCTGCCATAGGATTAAAGGTGATTGCCAAGACGGTTAGTCTGTAATTGTCAGACGCTTCAAGCGGCCGGTAAGCATCGTGTTGCGAGGAAGCATGCGCTGCACTGCCTTGCGGATAGCCGCGCCGTTGCCCTGACGACCGATGAGGGAGCCGAGGGATTCGATCTTGAGGCCGCCCGGATGACCCGAGTACTTGGTGTACTTCTTCTGGAGGCGCTTCTTCTCCGTCGTGCGGACTTTCTTCGCATTGCTGACGGTCACCTTCACGATCGATGCGATGTGCGGGGTGTAATCAGCCGAGGTCTTGCCCATGAGTGCCTTTGCAGCCTCAGAAGCGACACGACCGATGGTCTTGCCTGCTGCGTCGATCTCGTAGGTGCGCTGGATAGGTGTAGTAGCCATACAAATTATGCGACGAATTCAATACGAGACATGTCCGCGACGCGCTTACCGATGCGACCGAGGCGTACGATGCGGGTGTATCCGCCTGCACGCGATGCGTAGCGCTTCGAATACTCGTCGTGAAGCTTCTTAACCGCCTCAGCAGAACCGATGCGGGTCATGACGGTTCGGCGGCTGGCGACCGTGCCCTTCTTCGACTCGGTGACGAGCTTCTCGATGAACGGACGGAGTTCCTTTGCCTTTGCAGAAGTGGTCGTGATGCCGTTCTCAAGCACCAAGGAGCGCGCAAGCGACTTAAGCAACGCAACGCGCTGGTTCTTAGGTCGGTTGAATGTTCGGCGTTTCTTGTGGTGCTTCATAAAGGTTGTGAGGACCGTATCTTACTGCGAACGGAGCGTAAGTCCAAGGTTTGAGAGTGCGCGCTTGATATCCTGGAGACCTTTCTGGCCGAGGCCTTCGATCGCCAAGAGATCATCCTCACGCTTGCGGACGAGGCCGCCCACGGTGCGGATGGATGCGTTATCAAGTGCCTGTTCGACGCGCTGCGGGAGATTCATCTCCGTGATACGGGTCTTGAGCATCTCGGAATCCTGCGACTTGTCGTCGCGGCGGAGGACGGCATCAACTTCCTCGATGACCTGCTCTTCGGAGACTTCCTCCTCCTTGAATCCGACGACCGCGCGGAGCTGGTGGATCATGGTCTCGATGGACTTCTCAAGCGCTTCACGAGCAGAGATGGTGCCATCGGTCTCGATGAGGATGCGGAGACGGTTGAAATCGGTACGATCACCGACGCGCATGTTCTCGACTTCGTAGTTCACACGGCGGATCGGAGAAAAGATCGCATCAAGTGCGATAGTGCCGATGTCCACGCGCTCCTTCTGGTGGACCTCCTTCGGGACGTAGCCCAAACCGCGTTCGACGCGGACTTCCATCTCGAGCGTGACCTTGCCGGTCACTTCGGCGATGTGCTGTTCCGGATTGAGGATCTCAACCTGACCTGGGAGCTGGAAATCAGCAGCGGTCACGGTCTTCGGGCCCTTTACGGAAAGCGTAAGGGTCTGCGGCTCATCCGAGGAGAGCTGGAGACGCATCTTGCGGACATTAAGAAGAAGCGTAACCACATCCTCCTTCACGCCTTCGATCGTGGAGAATTCGTGCGCAACGCCGGGGATCTTTACCGACGTGACTGCAGCGCCCGGGAGGGACGAGAGGATGATGCGGCGGAGCGAGTTGCCGAGCGTATAGCCGTAACCCGGATAAAGGCCGTCGATTTCATAGGTACCGCTGCGCTCTGCTTCAGAGACGACACGCGGCTTCGACGGGAGTGCGATATGGTAATCGAGCATATAAAAAGGGGCGCGACACTAGTAAAGCGCTTATAAATAGTATACCACTACCTGCTGTAAAACTCAAATACAGCTGGATAATCCAAGGGGATTTCCGTGGCTACATAGCTCGGTTCCCCTTCCACCTTCGCAACCATGGTCGGTGCGTCAACGGAAATCCACGTCGGAATGGCACGAGCCGAACCTTCGTTGCTGCTCATGTGAGCAAACAGCGGCGACTGGCGGGAGCCCTCGCGGACCGTGATGGTGTCACCCTTCTTGACGCGGTACGACGGGACGGTGATGCGGGTGCCGTTTACGAGCAAGTGGCCATGAGAGACCATCTGGCGAGCAGCGCGGCGGGTGCTCGCGAAGCCGGAACGGTAGGCGACGCTGTCCAAGCGGGTCTCAAGCGTGCGGTGCAAGGTTTCCGGTGGATTCTTCGTCTCGAATGCGCCCTCTGCATAGTTGGAGAGCTGCTTCTCGGAAATACCGTAGGTGAAGCGGACCTTCTGCTTCTCAAGGAGCTGACGGCCGTAGTCGGACTTGTTGCGACCGCGCGGCTTCTTCGTGCTCTTGCGAGCTTCAGCGAGCGCGAACTTCTGCGTCTGCGTCTGCTCGAAGATCGCCGATCCGAGGCGCTTCGCAATCTTGTACTTGGATTTGATCTGCAACATAGATATTAGATGCGGCGCGGCTTAGGCGGGCGCGGACCGTTGTGAGGAACCGGAGTATCGTCGGCGATGCGGGTGACTTCGATGCCCTTGCCGGCGAAACCACGAAGCGCGGATTCACGACCAGCACCAACACCACGGATGACGACGTCAACCTCTTTGCAGCCCATCATGGTTGCCTTCTCACCGAGAAGCTCCCCTACCTTGGCTGCTGCAAACGGAGTTCCCTTCTTTGCACCGGAGAAACCAAGTGCGCCAGACGAAGACCACGCGACCGCGTTGCCCTCCTTGTCTGCCAACGTGACCTTCGTGTTGTTGTAGGTCGCGTGGATGTGGAGCGTACCCGATGCGAGCGACTTCTTCGCGGTGCGCGCAAGAGATCGGGACTTGAGTCCCTGATCGACGGTACCTCCTGATTTTCGAATGATTCGTTTCTTTCCCATAGTGATTGGTGTTGGTGTTCTCTCGGTGCTCTATCCGGGTTTATGTCTTCTCCAGCTTACGGCGGCCGGATGTCATTGTTTTGCGGACGTTACCGCGGACGGTACGGGAGTTGGTCTTCGAAGTCTGGCCACGGACCGGAAGCTTCTTCATGTGACGGACGCCGCGGTGCGACTTGATGTCCTTGAGGCGACGGATGTTCGCGGAAATGCTGCGGCGGAGCTCTCCTTCGACGGTGAACTTCTCGATGGCTTCACGGAGCGCAGCCTCGTCCTTTGCAGAAAGTGCATCAGGCTTCATTCCCGGATCGATGCCGAGCGCTTCAAGCGTAGCCTTTGCGCGCGGACGACCGACGCCGTAAATGGCGGTAAGGCCGATGTCGAGGCGCTTCTTTTCCGGGATGGTGATTCCTGCGATACGTAACATGGTTGAAATTTAGCCCTGGCGCTGCTTGTGGCGAGGATTCTCGCAGATGACCCACAAAGCCCCGCGACGACGGACGTGGCGGCACTTGAGACAGATCTTCTTTACGGAAGCTTTAACGCGCATAGGTTTGAAAAACAGATCTGCTAGAACCGACGCGTAATCCGAGCTCGCCCACCATAGGGATCCAGTTGGAGAGAAACTTTATCTCCGACTAACACCTTAATCCTATGTAAACGCATCTTACCGGCTAGGTAGGCAAGCTTCAGCTCGCCGTCCGGCAGTTTGACCCGAAATAACGTATTCGGAAGGGCCTCTTCCACAATCCCTTCTACGACGTCCGGTTCCCCCATATCTGCGCTCGAAAGATTATCAGCGATTATCCGCAGAGTCAACCCCGTTAGAGAATTCAGGGCTGTGCTGCGGGCCAAATGGTATTGATAAGCGATTTTTCATGGTTAGTCTCGAATGGAGAGGTTCTCTAACGGGGTCAAGCGCTAAAACGGCTGAGGCGGGTCCTGGATCTCGATCTTGATCTTGGCTGGGTCCTGCGGGAAGGATTTCTGCCAGAACGGGGTGATTCGGGCCCGCGCCTCCTCGACCGCTGGGAAGCCTTGGATGATCGGCTGGAACGAAGACTCCTCCTTACCTGCCAAGGCCTGGGTAAGCGCCTGGGTATCGATATTCCATACAAGCTGGGCGGCGCCGGAAAGGCTGAAAACAAGGGGTTTCTGGCCCATCTCACCCAGTGCCAAGGTGGTAGAGGCCGTCCCGGTTATGCCAGGACTGAAGCGGATATCCATCTTCTGGCCTTCGGCACTTGCGCTCACCGCCTGACCGATGGCGGTCGCGAAGGCGTCCGCCGCGAAAACCGGCATGACCACGCTGGCCTTCTCGTGGATACGGACTCCTCCGCCCGGCTCCTGGGTAGGTGCAAGGGATTCAAACGAGATGTTCGCGAGGCCGGGGAACGCGATGGATCCTTCCGGTGCAGTAGTTGCAAGCTGCTGGGCCTTTTCGTTAAGTCGACCACGGACTTCCGATCGAGCTGCATCAAGAGTCGCCGGAGCAACGGCCGGTCGTTCACCTGAGAAACCTCCGGTAAATGGCGCCGTCGATTTCGCATACACGCCGTTATACATATCGGCGGTGGATTTGAGGCCGGGGAGCGTGAGCTTGTCCTGTGGTGGAAGGTTGTAGCTATCCCCGGTCTGGTCCGCGAATACGGTTACCTGAATCGTTCCAGGGCCCGCGGCGGTCTTACCCGGTACATCCACCGATGCGGGGATACGGTAGATGAGGCCATTTGCTGCCTGGAAGCGCGTATTCTTGATGAGACGCACCGGCTTATCGGAATATTCGTTATAGACCGTGACCGAACCGGTGGCTTTTTCGTCGACTTTCTCGATACCGTTCGCCGAGACGACCGTTGAGTCCTCGAAGACCTGCGAGACGACGCTGTAGCGGATCATATTCGGTGTCGCGCTCCCTTCCGGATATGCGGTGAACGATGTTGATGCATCAAAGGGCACCACTTGGGTGTGCGGGGTCACGGCGACGGACGTCGAGGGGAACAAAATGAGCGCCGCTGCGCCGCCAAGGATGACGAGCGAAATCCCTGCCGCGAGCCAGACACCCCACTTCCCTCGCTTGGGTTCGGAGTGATGTCGTTCGTGAGTCGGTGGAGGCGTGTGGCGGCCTGCCGAGTGGCGTTGCAGACGGACGCGGGACTGCGAAGGTCCGATATTGCGGATTGATCTCTCAGGTGCCATGCGTGGTTCGTCGATGTCTTCTATGCTTTCTTCGTGCGGTGAACGTATGTCCTGTCGGTAATTGCGTGGCATAGCGGAAACACAGGCCAGTATACCGCGAAATCACGGAGCGTGCGTCAGGATATTCACAGCGCCGGCCGCGATTCCGATCCCGGTATCGGCGGTCACACCCGCGTCCCAGTGGACCACGGAGCTGAGGTGTTCAGGCGAAAGCGGCTCAACGGTCAGTGGCTGGGTCGTCGCCGTGAACTGGGAGAAGTCGATACGTGAGAAAAAGCCCTGGAGCCATGGCGAGATTTCCGCCGGAGCGTTCAAGATGGCGCCATTCGGCAGACGTCGGATACCGGACAGCTTGGTGAACACTTCCCCGTACGCGCGTACTAATTCCGGCTCCGCTTTCGCCAAAGAATCCTTGATCGACTGGCAGGCTGCAGTCGAACAGGTGTCATTCGAGAGCATGCGCAGAAGGCCAAGGGTTTCCTCGGGGAGTCCCGTGGGCGCTACGCGCTTGATGAATGTCGAGACTCCCTCGGAGACAACCTCATGCTGGGTGATCGCATCCTTTCGCACGACCGTACATGAGGTGGTGGTGCTCCCGATATCGAAAAGGACGAAACGTTCTAATTCCGGGAAGTGCTCATGCATGACGGCAAGGAGCGTGCGCATGCTCGAATGAAGGGATGGAGTCCTTCCCGGCAGTAATTTTCCGAAAATACCGATGAGCGTCGCCTTAAACGATGCATCCAGATCGCTTTCATATGCGACCACGGCAATGGATTGGGCTTTTTTATTGACCGGCTTGTTGGTGTGGTAGCCGTTAAGGAAGACCTGGAGGACGCCGGCTTCAAGGGAGTTCGCTTTCTCGAGCTCGGACGGCTGTGCGAGCGCCTTCCGGGCCTCTTCGGCGATGAGATCCTTCGTGATAGGACGCGCTTCGGTAAATGCCTGTTCCGATCGTGCAGTGCGGAATCGGGTCCATGGACTGCGGACGATGATATGGATGTCTTCAGGAATCAGGGCGACGTTGGTAGGTGCCAGAAAGGCGGTAAGGGATTCTTCAAGCGATTTTGCGATCGCTGCCGCTGCTTGTTCACGCGTGCGGTCTTCGATGGGAAGTATCGTGCGAATCGAGCGGAGGATCTGAGCGGGCACGCCGTCTGAGAGCGTCGCTATCGCGAGCGCGAATGAACCATCGCCGACATCAGCGATGAGGACCGGTTTCCCTGCCGATCGTTTGGAAAACATTGCCAGAATTATACACGCTCCTGATAGAGCTGCGGTCCGGATGCGGGATATGCTCCTTCCGGGTAAACCCGTTTTTCCTAGTGAAAAAACGGGCAGGTCCTCGCCAGCTGCGGGGCCCCTCCAGGAACATATCCCGCAACCGTCCCTTCCCTTTTACTGGAGTATTCCTTTTATACGTCGTATTCCTGCAGCGACGGCCTCTTCTTTTTGGATCTTGAAGGTGCCACCCTTTTCGATTTCGGCGGTATTGGTGACGTGAGGTCCGCCGCAGAATTCGATCGAGAACGCTTTGTCGAACTGCGGATCTTCTTCCGTCGCGCCGACAGGGCCGAGGGAGTAGACGGAAACGACGTCAGGATACTTCGCGCCGAATTCGTGCTGTGCGTTCAGCTTTTCCGCCTCTTCCTTGCGCATGGTGGAGCGGGTCATCGGGAGATTTTCCTTGATGCGTTCGTTCACGATGCGTTCGACCTCTTTCTTTTGTTCATCGGTCATCTTCTCGCCGTGCGAGAAGTCGATGCGGAGGCGTTCGCTCGTGATATTCGAGCCGCGCTGCTTCACGTGATCGCCCAAGACGATCTGGAGCGCTTTGAGAAGAAGATGATGCGTCGTGTGGAGGCGGGTTGTGGCTTCCGACGCGTCTGCAAGGCCGCCCTTGAATTTCTGCTCCGAGCCAGAACGGGAAAGTTCGGAGTGCTTTCTCATAAGCTCCTTGAAGGCGAACTCGTCGACGGAGAGGCCCCGCTCGTTGGCGATCTCTTGGGTCATCTCAAACGGGAATCCATACGTCGTAAAGAGCGTGAACGCCTGTTCACCGCTGATATTTCCTTCGGTCATCTTCTCGAATTCCTTCATGCCGAGGGAGAGCGTCTTCGCGAACTGCTTTTCCTCCTCCCAGATCGTGTTCTTGATGTGCTGGAACGGGGCATCACCCTGCAATTCAGGATATGCCGCCTGGTATTTCTCGATGTAGATGGTTGCGGCACGCACGAGCATGCTGTCGTCTGCCTGAGAATCGGCAAGGCCGAGCTTCATCACGTGCTGCGAAGCGCGGCGGATGAGGCGGCGTAACACATAGCCCTGTTCGGTGTTCGATGGCTTCACGCCGTCGTTGATCATGAAAGTGGCGGCACGGACATGGTCGGCGATGATGCGGAATGATCGGATGTAGCGATCGTCGCGATATTCCTTTCCGGAGAATTTCTCCAAGAGCGCGATCGCATCACTGAAGACATCGGTCGCGAAGACGTCGGCATTGTCATTGGCTGCTGCAACGATGCGCTCGAGTCCGCCCCCGAAATCGACATTACGCTTCGGAAGCAGCTCGAATCCGTTCTCAGTCTTGAGGAATTGCATGAACACCGAGTTCCCGATCTCCATGAAGCGGCCGCAATCGCAGTTCGGATGGCATTCAGCACCGAATTTCGGATCGTGCTCCGTACCGAAATCATAGAACAGTTCGGAATCCGGTCCGCCCGGTTCCCCTGCCGGCATTGTGTCGGGAGTTCCTGCGCGCGACCACCAATTCTTCTTGGCGTCGTAGTAGAAGATGCGTCCACCGCGCATACCGAGACGCGAGCCGTCGGCTTCAGAACCCATCTCGATATCCTTCGCTTCGATTCCTTTCTCAGCGAAGAGTTTTTTCCAGATTTCAGCAGCTTCGGTATCCTTTGCAAGGCCGTTTTTCTCATCACCGGCGAACACGGTGGCGTAGAGCTTCTGCGGATCGAGACCTACCGCGTCGGTCAGGAATCCGAAAACCCATGGGAGCTGTTCTTCCTTGAAATAATCCCCCAACGACCAGTTGCCGAGCATCTCGAAAAAGGTGGTATGACGATTGTCCCCCACCTCGTCGATGTCTTCTGCGCGGAATGAGCGCTGCGAATCCGCCAAACGCGTGCCTTCCGGATGGTCTTTACCCAAGAGATAGGGCACCAAGGGCTGCATGCCGGAGCCCGTGAAGAGCGTCGTCGGGTCGTTTTGAGGAAGGAGTGAGGCAGATGGAAGGATGACGTGTCCGCGTTCGCGGTAATACTCGAGGAATGCCGTGCGGACGTCGTTGAGCGTCTTCATGGCGGAATACTACCGTCTTTCCTTCATCGTTTCCAGCAAGAATGCGTAATCGAATGCGCGTTCCTTGATCCATTCGTAGCGGCCGCTCTTGCCGAAGTGTCCGCCTTCGGTCTCGATCTTGAAAAGAAGCGGATTGGTATCGGTCTTGTGTGCACGAAGGCGTGCGACCCACTTTGCCGCTTCCCAGTATGGTGTGCGGATATCCTGCATCGAGGCGCGCACGAGTACCGGCGGATAGTCCGTCGCGCGGACGTTCTCGTACGGGGATTGTTTCAAGATGTAGTGATACTGCTTCTTGATGCGCGGGTTGCCGATCTCGTCGTAATGGAGGCGCGTACCGCCGAGATTCTCATCGAGAAGCGAGGTGATGAGATCCGCCGCCGGGACGTAGACGACGGCTGCGCCGAAGAGTTCCGGCTCACGGTTCAAAACTTGCCCCATGAGCATGCCGCCGGCAGAGCCGCCCGTGATGGCGAGCTTCTCGCGTGTCGTGTAGCCCTGCTTCACGAGGTATTTCGCGACTGCGATGAAGTCATCGCCGGTGCGATGCTTCGTCATGAGGTGTGCATCCTTGTGCCACTTCCATCCCATTTCGCCGCCGCCGCGTGGATGTGCGAGCGCGAAGACCCAACCGCGTTCCAAGAGCGAGAGTCGTGCGACAGAAAAGTGGGGGTCGTTGGAAATACCGTATGAACCATACGCCTCGAGAAGGAGCGGCGCCTTCTTCTTGACGTTCTTCTTATAGACGAGGACGACCGGGATCTTCACGTCGCCGTTTTTCACCCAGACACGCTTCGAGACGTAGTTGTTCTTGTGATAGAACGGCACCTCCTGCTTCTTGCGCACGGTGAATGCCTTGGCAACGACATCGTAATCGAAGGCGGTACGCGGCGTGATGAAGGAATCGTACGTGATGCGCACCGTCGTCGATTCGTACTCGATGTTGTCCCAGAATGCGACCGTATGGCCTTCTTCAGGAAAGACCACCTTCTCCCGCTCGCCTTCAGGTGACGAGATATACACCTCTTCGGAACCGTTCTCGCGGATGATGAGCGCGAGGAACGATGAGAACGGGGCGAGACCGCTGATGGAGCGTGAGATATCGTGCTTGAGCCACGTCTTCCAGTTGATCTTGTGCGGCTTCTGCACCGGCGTGCGCATGATCTTGTAGTTCACCGCATTCTCGTTGGTCGTGATGTAGAAAAAGCCCGCGTGATGTTCCACGTAGTAGCGCACCTTCGCGCGGCGCTCGGCGATAAGCTGCGGCTCCGCGAGCGGTTCCATCGCCGGGATAAAGCGCGCTTCGGTCATCGTGTAGTTCGCCGCATAGATGAACAGGAACTCGCGGCTGCGGCTCTTCCCGAGTGCGACGTACCACTGCGGATCCTTCTCTTCGTAGATGAGGACATCCTCCGACTGATCGGTACCGAGACGATGTCGATAGATCCTTCGCGGCGGATGCGGATGGTCTTCCTTCGAGTAGAAGATGTACTGCCCATCCTCAGACCATTCCATATCGGCGACTGAACTGATCGTCTCACCGAAAATCTCCCCCGACTCGAGGTTCTTGATGTACATCGTGTGGTCTTCGTTGCCCTTCGTGTCGATCGAGTATGCGACGAGACGATGGTCCGGACTCACTTCGATGTCTCCTAAAGAAAAATACTCGGATGCTTTCGCGAGAGAGTTCTCGTCGAGGATGATCTGCTCTTTTCCGCGCTCGCCCTCACGTCGGCAGTGGATCGCGTACTGTTTTCCTTTCTTGGTGCGCACGTAATAGGTGTACGGCCCCTGCTTCACCGGTACCGACATATCGTTCTCCGTGATGCGGGCACGGATCTCCTTATAGAGCTGCTTCTGAAGCTTCTGCGATGCACGCATGCTGCGCTCCGCGTGGGCATTTTCGTTCTTCAGGTGCTCAAGAACAGCGGGGTCCTTGGCGTCCTGAAGCCATTCATACTCGTCCACACGGCGGTGGCCATGAAGAACGTGTTCCTGCGGCTTGGCAGGAGCAAAAGGACCCTTTTGAAGGAGTGGTTTCCCAGACATATTCGGACTCTACCACTGGAGCCGGAAAATTGACAAAACGCCGAATCCTGTTGTTATGCGATCGCGCCTTCGCGACGAAGTATCTCACGCTTGCGATCCCTTCCTCCGCGATTGTAGTTCCCCAAGCCGCCGTCGGATCGCACGACGCGATGGCACGGAACATCTTCGAGATAATTAGTGCGCATGACCGCACCGACGGCGCGCGCCGCCTTGGCATTTCCCGCCTTCGTTGCGACTTCCTTATAGGTCATGGTCTTCCCTTCGGGGATCTTCCTCACGACGTCGCGTACTTTGTCTGCAAAGGATTTCACCCCGTTAGAAATATGACGCTGACGTCGAACACGCCTTAGAGACGGTTGCATATTTATTGAGATCCGGGTCGTTTTCATAATCGACAGTACTGCGGGTCAGCAATTTCTAACGGGGTTCATAGGCCGAGTGTTCCCATCGCCGCGTTTGCATCGGAGGCCGGGACTGCGCGCTTCGCAGCTTTCTCCGTTTTAGGTGCCGCCTTCCCCGCAAACGCCATGAGCTTCCTTCCGACGGTCTCACGGTAGATGCAGTAATCACAATCATCGCTTTTCTCAGGCAAGGAATCGCTCTCCAAGCACTCCTTGATGGCAAAGAGCGTGTCTTCCACCCATGAATCATCACCCGTGTGCGGCACGAGCGTCACATCAAATTCAAGAACCGCATCGAATGCGGCACGATCCTTGCTGGCATTCGCATAGACGAAATAACCGGTATCGGAAACCGCGAATCCGTTCTTGCGGAAAAGCCACTGGTACGTTTCCATCTGGCGTTTATAGCCATCGTGCCAGTCCTGGTCCAAGGCCTCGATCTTCTCGTCCTTACTGGTCGATTTGTAATCGACGATAATAAGCTTCTCGTCGTTGCCGATCCACACATCGTCGACCGCACCGCACACCAGAAGTCCAGTCGGCGTATGCAGGTAGTCGATTCCCTTGAAGTTCTCACGCCAGACATCCATTTTCGGATGCTCGAACGGCACCGCATCGATTCCGTACTCCTTCATGATCGGGTGCGGTTTCTTTCCCGCGCGATGGATATCGAACTCTTTCTTGAGAAGCGCATCGACTGCCGAGTTGAGATTGAACGGGAATCCCGGCGGACGGGCGGTGCCGAGCTTGTTATCGATGTAGAAACAACGCTGGCAGTTCGTGAAGAGATCGATCTTGGAGCGCGAAAGGCGCCACCGCGGACCACCGTAATTCCAATCCGGTTTGCGATCCGGTTTATAGAAACCTGACATGCACTGATTATAACAGAACGGTTATTTTCTCGTGCAGCAGCACGAGGCGAAAGGGTGAGAAGCGAAGCTTCGCAAGGCCGGAGGCGTTTGGCGCCGAGGCGGGGTCGCGCAAAATCGTAACAACGATTTATGCGTGGCCGGAGAAAGAAATAATCATGAAATGATTATTTCCCTTGATACCAATCGATGAAGCGGTGCTCCACGTACCACAAACCGAAGAAGATGAGGACCGTGATCGCGGTCGCGAAGAGGGCAAGCGGATAGAGACCGAATCCGATGATGACACCGATGGCGGCCGCGACCCACAACCCTGCGGCCGTCGTTACGCCATGTACACCGTCTTCGCGCTGGAACATGACGCCGGCACCGATGAAGCCGACGCCCATGACGATCGCCGCGGCCATGCGCATCGGATCGAAATTCGAGAGACCGATCGCTGCCGCATCGACATACGAACCGATGATGGTGAATGCGGCGGCGCCCATGGTGACCAGCGCAAACGTGCGCATACCAGCCGATTGCTTGGCGACGAGCGCCCGTTCGGTACCGATAAGGGCACCCAGGAAAGCCGCCAGAAGGAGCTTTCCGAACATGATGATCATGGGATCGACGTAGATCATGCAAGCAGTATACGGCTAGTGATGCACGGCTTGGATGCCTGCTGTGAATTGCCGCTCCCCCGCAAACGGTGAACAGAGATGCTTGGCCTCCTCCAATACTTGCGGGATGCGGCCCGGCTTTACGCCATATTCCTCAAGAAGATGCTTTGCCTGCACGTCCTTGCATAGGACGATGCGATTATCGAGGAGGCGACGCTTCTCGCCATCGGTCAGCGTGGTCAGAGCCGTCAGCGGATGGACGCGGGCTGATTCGATCATTTCGAGAAGCCCGCGGTTATGCGGATAATCCCAGCCCAGAAGCGTGAGGTTCGAGCACTGTGCGTATCGGATCGCATTGCGGGTGAAGCGCGTGTTCGTGACGAGCCAGCCTTCATCAACGCGAGCAGACGCTTCGGGGGCGCGCGCAAGATCCTCGTAGCGCGCTTTTACATACAGCGCATCCTTGATATCGGTCTTTCCGCCGGCGACATTGTGGAATTTCGCCTCGATGCCGACGCGGCGGTTCCCTTTTTCAGCAAGAACGTCGACTTCGTGCGGTGCACAACGACCCGTCATGGCGACGCCGGTACGCGTCCTCCAGCCGTGTGCCTTCAGGACTTCCGCGAGGAATTGTTCGAACGGGAATCCTGATGGGCCGAGCGAGAAGATCGCGCGCTTGATCGAATAGCGGGCGGCGACTGCAGGAGATCCTTCTTCCTGCAGATATTCGAAGGCGTGCTCATAGATATCTTCCGTACGCATTCCCTCGGTCAGCTCACGCTCGATGCGCTTCAGGATGTGTGCACGCGCCTCATCAGCCGCGCCTGCTCTCTGGAGCGAAGCGTCCAATTTACGCGGATCGAACGGCTCTTGTTCTCCGTCGGCCTTAGTAATAAGCGTATTCATGCGATATGGATGCGCACAAAGACGCTTCCCATACCGAGGATTATACGACACGCCAACCGCGTTCGTTACGAGACATCCACAACCCCGCCGCCGATGAGGCGGTTACCGTCATAGATGACGAGTGATTGTCCCGGTGGTGCGAGATGCTTTTCGCTGAAATGCACGACTCCTTCTTCGAAACGGATCGCAACCGGTGTTTCGCGATAGCGCGCCTGCGCTTCAGCACTGATGTCTCCCGGCTCGCCGTTAACCCAGCTGAGATCTACAAGACCGACGCTCTCGCGTTTCGCCTTTTCCTTATCGGCAGAGACGGTTAGTACATTCCGTTCTGCGTGGATGGCGACGATGTAGTGCGGCACTTCGGATGCGGTCGCATTCTCGATACGGAACCCGTGACGCTCGCCGAGCGTATAGAGCGCTGCGCCATCGTGTTCGCCGATGACGACCCCGTGTTCGTCGATCACCTTCCCCTTCTTCAATTCGATATAGCGTGCGAGGAAATCACGCATCGAGACTTCGCCGACGAAACAGAGGCCCTGGCTGTCCTTCTTTGCGGCGACCGGCAGATCGAATTTCTCCGCGAGCGCACGCACTTCAGGCTTGGTGAATCCTCCGATCGGAAAGAGCGTGGTTTCCAGATCTTTCTCGGTAAGACGCCACAGAAAATAGCTCTGGTCCTTATTCGTGTCTTTGCCGCGGTGCAATTCGAATCGATCCCCATTCCTGATCACCTGGGCGTAATGTCCCGTCGCGACGAGGTCGGCGCCGTTTGCATGTGCCCATTTCTTGAACGCGCCGAATTTGATGTGGCGATTGCAGAGCACGTCCGGATTCGGCGTGCGTCCTGCCGTGTAGTTCGCGATCATATCGTCGATCACCTCTTTCTTGTACTCATCGCTCAAATCGATCTCCTTGAACGGTATCCCGAGGTGCGCACAGATACGCATCGCATCCAGACGCTCCTTCTGCCAGGGGCATTCGATGAATTCCGGCCGCCAGATCTTGATGAAGGCACCGGTGACGTCATAGCCCTGCTCTTTGAGGAGCGCGGCTGATACGGCGCTGTCCACGCCTCCTGAGATTCCGACGAATACCTTCTGCATGTCGAGAGACTACCGTGCTATCAATCGATATACAACGCCTTCAAGCGCAGATGCTCGGCATACGTCTTGGAGTAGTACGTCACGTGGTTGCGGTCGGCGAGATAGAAGAGGTAGCCACCATCGATCGGGGTCACCGCCGCTTCGAGCGACGAGAGCGATGGAGAGCCGATAGCGCCTGGTGGCAGACCCTTGTGGACATAGGTGTTGTACGGGTCTTCTTCATTCGCGAGATCTTCCTTGGTGAGCGTAAAGGTCGCGCGGCCGATGGAATAGAGGAACGCCGCATCCACCTGCAGCGCCATGTCGATCTTGATGCGGCGCCAGAGGACGCCGGCGATCTTGCGGCGATCTTCGTGGTTGAACGCCTCCTTCTCGAGGATGGATGCCAAGATGACCACTTCGCGGAGCGGTTTGCCGAAGCTTTCGATCTCGCCTGCTAGCTGTGCGATATTCGTATCGAAATTCTGCCGCATGGCCTTGATGACGATATCTTCCGTCGCATTCGGGAGGAAGAAATAGGTGTCCGGAAACAGGAAGCCTTCATCCGGCTGTGCCTTCTCGACGAATTTCTCCGCATCGAAGCGCTGCAGCTGTGCGGAATAGATCTTCGCCATCTCCTTGGTGGTCGCGCCTTCAGGAATGCGGATACGGATCGGTTCCAGTCCGAACGCTCCGGTGGTGATCGCACGGGCGACCGAGAAAAGATCGCGCGGCTCCTTGAAGAGATAATCTCCGGCCCGGACACCGCGGTCCGCGCCGAGGATGGTGACCGCGATCGAAAATGCAGTCCCGTTTCGCACTACACCCTGCGCTTCAAGCATCTGCCCCGCTTCTTTGGCGCTCGCACCTTCGGGAACCGCGATAAGGTTGCCGGTCGGGAAGCTGCTTGGCGGCGCGATAAGGAATACGTAGGAAAGAAGCGTGATCGAACCGATCGCGATAAGGATGATGACGGAGCGGCGGTTCGCCTGCTCACGCCAGTTCACGCTTACCTCCTCATCTACCTTGTTCGCAGCTGCAACGAGTCGCTCAAGATGGCGTTTGATACGGGAGAAATCCATAGATTACATCGGAAGATTTGCCGGCGGTTCGGACTTGGATGATGGGATTCGCTGGAGACCAGGGGCGCGGATAGTGCGGGATGGCGGATGCCACATCGTCGCAAGGACTTCGACGCTCATGATGTTACGCACATCCTCCCACGGCGGATTCCACATCTGACGACGACGATATGCATCAAGATAGCGATGGATCTCGTGGTAATGACGGTGATCGTGGTAATCCTGCCACGGCCAATCGAAGTCGTTATGTGCATTGCGCGGTCGGAGCATGACCCCCCAATTCGGATTGGCATAGGGGCGCCAGATCCAACGCACAGCAGTCGCGGTAGGCCCGCGGAAATTATCTTTCGGACCGATGAAAACCATGCGCACACCGGTGTCATATGCGAGCTTTGAGAGATTACGCTCCATCGAGCGCATGAGCTCTTGTTGCGCCCACGTCGGGCGCGGGAAACCGTACTTGTCCTCATCATCATGATCATCAAGCGAACGCCCCGGATTGAGTGATGCTTTCTTGCGGAGATCCTGAATCTCTTTCTCGACGAGTTTTTTCCATCCGTCCCCCGGATGTGCCTTAATGACGATCTGCACCCACGCCTGCTCGCCTTGCTGGAGCGAACTCAGTACTTCCAGCACCTGCGCCATCGGTTCGACTTTCAGTTCTTCTTTCGGATCCTTATCGAGCTCGAAATCGACATAGGTCTTGATGGGGTACGCATTTACTCGCGGGTCATGACGCGAGATGTCATGCGACTCAAGCATGTAATCACCGACGAACGCATTATGTTTATCGTCATCGAAATGGAAATCGACCGCATAATCACTTACCTCTACGATCTCCACCTCCGGATACTGCGCGTACATGTTCGTCTCGAAGACGTTGCGAAGGTAATCGCGCTGCAGCCATACATAGAAATGCACCTGTCCGCCATCGGATACGAGTTCAAATGAGTAGTACGGCATTGTTCCTCCTTTCCATTTCTTATCAATTACGGTGGTCGTCGAAAGTCGGAACCACAGGCCCGTGAGTGCCAACTCCATGGCACGAGGAGATTTCGTCACTTCCGTCGGCATCTTCACCTCCAGAAGAACCGGCTTCGTATTCATGAATATGAAGTAGGAACGTACATACCAGTTCCAAGCCCCCCAGAATCCATAGGCAAGACCCGCCGGCAACAGGATCGGTCCTGCAAGGAGAATCCACCCGAAAACGAGCGCAGGAAATTGCGGCACGAGCATGGTGCATGCCAGCATGCCTCCAAGGAAATTCGCGGTGAGGAAGGTGCCACGGGAAATGCCTTTGTCACCTGCCCACTCCCACCATGCCAAAACACTGAACCAAGCACGCCAGCCTTTTGGTGCATGCGCATGTCCGCCATGTCCATGATCATCATGTGGCATCAGGCTGTCGATGCCCTTCTGGGCTCCCGACGCGAGCGTGTCGAACAGCGAATCAAGTACTGATTTCCCGTGTGCCTCTTCGGCCATTCCATTACTATATCAATTTTTTTCCACCGTTCTCGGAGCAATCAACAAAAGAAACACGCCATAGGGTTTCCGAGGGTCTCTCGCAGCGCGACGGCGCGAGAGTGAGCGCTGCACCAGCAGGTGCAGACAGCGACCCGAGGAAACTCTATGGCGTGTTGAGTGCCGTTAGCGGGCGAGAGCGTACTTCCCGTCCGGCTGACGCTTGAACTCGCTGTGCTGGAGATTGACGACGATGGTCGCATCCTTCACGTAGCGTTCGCGCTTCACACGATCGATGATCTCATCGCGCGAGAGTGCGCCATCGCGCTCGAGGACGTTGCGGATGACTTCGCGGACGACGCCCGGAGCATAGCCCCACTCCTTGAGTGCATAGAGACCGCGGCCGACGAGGACGAAACGGCCATCCTTGATGAGCTCGTTGTGAGTCGTTGCCGGATGTGCTTCACGCTTGAAGAGATCACGGATGCCCTTGGCGACTTCGGTGAAGTGCATCGGAGAGCCATGGCGCTTAAGCGTGAGGTACGCGAAATCGCGGGTGTTCTTGATGCGGACGTGCGGGGATTCGGTGCGACCCCACTCGCCGAGCGGATTGCGACCGAGACGCTTCGAGATGCGCAACCAGCGGCGCATGGTCTCTTCGTCGCGGTTCTTCACGCCGGCGTCCTTGAGGGACTTGCCGAACTGCGCGAGGAATTCGTCCTCCGGAAGGAGCACGCTTGCCTCGACGGCATCATAGAGATCGGAGAGTGCGGTTTCGACCGCCTCAGCGAGGGATGCATCCACGTGCCAGCGGCGGTGGAAGTTCGCATCTTCGCGCTTGTCATTGAAATGATGGCCCACGGTGAGGACGAAGAGCACATGATTGCGCTCAGCTTCGTTCTTCGGGACATGGGAGAGGATAGTATCTTCAGCAAGGACACCGCCGAGTTCCTGAACAGCCTTCTTGAGCTCTTCGAGGGTCTTTGCGTGCTCTGCGTAGCTCTCGGAATCGCGCACTGCAGCGATACCGCCGGATTCGATCTGGCGGATGCGCTCACGGGTGATGCCGTATTCCTTGCCGATAGCCTCGAGTGTGCGGCCTTTGCCACCTCCCTGGAGGCCGAAGCGGTCGATGAGGACGCGACGGACGCGATCCGGAAGGCCCGCAAGCAGGTCCTTTGTTACTGACTTCGGTTGAAACGATTGCATAGATTGACTTTTTGTCATCACTATGATGTACCTTATATCAAAGCCGTCCAAACCTGTCAACTCTCCCGGGAATACCCCCTACCCTCAATCGTCCTCCTTTTGGAGCATTCCCTGACCCGGATGCGAAATAGCCACGATTCCCTCTACGGGTCAACCGATTTCCCTTGTCCACAGTCATATCACAGGTTAATCCCAGATGCGAGGTATGCATGGCTGCCACCTCTTTCAGGTGCCGGTGCTACAATTCAGTGCATGAGTTCGGTACGAGTCCCGCCGCAGGATCTTGAAATGGAGAAAGCACTCCTTGGTGCCTTGATGATCAATCAAAGCGCGATCTATGACTGTGCCGATGTCGTGCATGTCGATTCCTTCTACGCGGCGAAGCATCGCACTATCTACGATGCGATGCTCACGCTCTACGGAAAGGGAGAACCGATCGACGTCGTTACCGTCGCGGGTAAATTGAGCGAGCGGAAGCAGCTCAGCGACATGGGCGGTCGCGCCTATCTTTCCGAACTCGCCGGCAGCGCCGCTTCTCCCGGATCAGCTCGTCACTACGCAGAAGCAGTGCAGTCGAAATTCGTACTCCGCTCGCTGTTGGATGCTGCAGCGAAGATCGGCGAACTCGGTTTCCAGGAAGACCGCGAGATCGCTGCGGTCTTGGATGAGGCGCAACAGGCTATTTTCGCGGTTTCCAACGCCCCGATGCTCCAGAAGTTCTCGGTCATCAAAGAGGAGCTTACCGAGGCGTGGGAGCGCTTGGAGAGTCTCCAGAAACATACGGATGCGCTGCGCGGCGTACCGTCCGGCTTCCCGGCGCTGGACACCATGCTTTCCGGCTTCCAGAAGTCAGACCTCGTCATCCTCGCCGCCCGTCCTTCCATGGGTAAGACCGCCCTCGCACTGGATATCGCCCGCCAATCGGCGGTGAAGCACAACACGCCGGTCGGCATCTTCTCCCTTGAAATGAGTTCGCAGCAGCTCGTCGATCGTATGCTCGCGGCGCAGGCGGGAGTCAATGCGTGGAAGCTGCGCACGGGTAAGATCAACAAGGATGAGGAGTACGATCGCTTACAGGCGGGTATCGCGGAACTTTCCGAAGCGCCGATTTTCATCGACGATAAGGCCGGCAACACGGTCCTTTCGATCCGCTCGGTCGCGCGACGCATGAAAATGGAAAAGGGTCTCGGCCTTGTCGTCATCGACTACCTCCAGCTCATTACGCCGTCGCTCACTGGCGCGAATGTCTCGACCGTGCAGCAGGTTACGGAGATCTCCCGCGGTCTCAAGGGTATGGCGCGTGAATTGGATGTGCCGGTCATCGCGCTTTCCCAGCTCTCCCGTGCTGTCGAGCAACGCCGCGGCCGCCCACGACTTTCCGACCTGCGCGACTCTGGTTCCATCGAACAGGACGCCGACGTCGTCATGTTCATCCACCGCGAAGACATGATGGGTTCCCGTGGCGCTGACGAGAAGAACAACGTCGCTGAAATCCTCATCGAAAAGCACCGCAACGGCCCGGTCGGTAAAGTCGATCTCATGTTCGATAGCGAGAAGACCACCTTCAAGTCGGTCGAGAAGTCCGATTTCGGTGATTTCACCCCTGAAGCGAGCGTGAGCGGCATGGAGGAGCAGCCGTTCTAACTAAAATTTTATCGAATATTCGGCCTGACATGCCTCTCGGGTCGCTGTCTGGCGCTGCTGCGCCAGCGCTCAGTCTCGCGCCCGTCGGCGCTGCGAAGACCCTCGATGCATATCAGGCCGAATAGTTCTCGTTCTGTTAGACTGCTCGAATGGATCCGATAGAGCGATTGACCACTCTTTTCCAGAAATTCCCCGGCATCGGCCCGCGTCAGGCGCAGCGTTTCGTGCAGTATCTTCTGCGCACCTCGCCGGCGATACGCCGCGAGATCATGGAGAGCATACGCGAGCTTGGGAGCGAAGTGGCGCAGTGCCCTTCGTGTCAGCGGTATCACTCGGGAAAGAAAGGACTCTGCTCGATCTGTTCGAGCCATGAGCGCGACGTCTCGCTGCTCGCGATCGTCGCTTCGGATGCCGATCTGGCGGCGCTTGAGCGAAGCCACATGTTCCGTGGACGCTATTTCGTCCTTGGGGGCCTTCTCTCCCTCGCATCGGATCGCATGACCGGCCTACGCGTGAAGGAGCTGCTCGATTCGCTTCCTAAACGTCGTGACGATGGTCTCTCCGAAGTCATCTTGGCATTTCCCGCGAATCCTGAAGGTGATTCGACGGCCATCCGTGTCAAAGAAGAGATCCAGGAGAATGTGACCGGCATTACGATTTCCATGCTCGGCCGCGGACTCTCGACCGGATCGGAATTGGAGTACGCCGATCCGGAAACCTTGCGCAACGCCTTCGAGAATCGACATTAAAAGAGCCCGCTTTCGCGGGCCCTTTTCTTTTCTTAGAGAGAGGTGATCTTAACCTTCGTGAACGGCTGGCGGTGGCCCTTCTTCTTGTAGTAGCGGGACTTCTGGCGGTACTTCATGACCACGACCTTGTCGCCGAGACCTTCATCGATGATCTCAGCAGAGACCTTCGCGCCGGAAACCGCCGGAGTGCCGACCTTGACCGAGGAGCCGTCCGCGACGAGGAGGACCGTATCGAAGTCGATCTTGGTGCCCTTACCCGACTTGCCCTGGACGTTCTGAATGGAAATAACATCGCCTTCCTTGACGACGTGCTGGTGGGCGCCCGACTGGATTACTGCTACTTTTGCCATAAGTCGCCGGAGTATACGATACGGGGCTTAAAAGCGCAATATTCCGGCCCTATTCAGCCAAAAGCGGCTTTTCAACCCCTTCTGGCTCAAGACCAGAGCTACTGCCGGTGATCTTCAGGATGTCCTTGTCCACCTTGGCCAGCTCCTTGTAACCGGCATTGTAGTGGTTCACCGTGGTCGAGAGCGAGGTCCCTACCTTCTTATAGAAGACGTCGTACGCGGCGATGTGCTTCATCAGGTTCTCCACGTTCTTCTTGATCTGCTCGGCGTCCTTCTCGATCTTGAACGCCTTGAAGCCGTAGAGGACGGAATTCAGGTAGGCGAAGAACGTCGTCGGCGAGACGATGATGACCTTCTTCTCATTCTGCGCGTAGTCCAGCAGGTTGCGCGCATTGATGGCTCCGACACTGCCGGTGACGAGGTCGTAATAGATCGATTCGGCCGGGATATACATGAATGCGAAACCGAGAGTACCCTCCTCAGGACGGATGTACTTCGAGGTCTCATCGATACGTTTCTTGAGATCCTTCTTGAAGGCATCTTCGTATTCGCCACGCTTCTCGTCGTCCTTCTCATCGAGGAGGCGGACGTAATTCTCGAGCGGGAACTTCGCGTCGACCGGAACGATGCCTTCTTTCACGAAGATGGCGGCGTCGACCGTCTCGCCGTTGGCGAAGTCATACTGCATCTTGAAGCGATCCGGCGGCAGGATGTTGTTGAGGATGAGTTCCAAGCCTGCCTCACCGAGATTGCCGCGCTGCTTCTGGTTCTTAAGCACCTTCTCGAGGTTCTGGAGCTGCTCCGCGATCGTGAAGACCTGCTTCGTCGACGCGTTCGTCTCGGCGACGCCGCGGGCGACTTCGGTCAATTGCTTATGCACGAGATCGCGGATGTCGGTCGCGAGACGCTGGGACTCGCCGAACTGCGCCCGCATGCTATCGAACATCGTCCGCGTGCCTTCCCCCAGTTTCGCATCCATGGATTGCGAGAGGGCGTCGATGCGGTTCTGGAGGAGGATCATGCTCTGGGAGTCCTGCTGCGGTGCCGGTTTGCGGAGGAAGATGAAGCCGACCACGGCCAGATTGACGAGGAGAAGCGCGATGATGATGAATTCCATGGGGCGATTTTACCACGATGCATCTTCATCAGGACTCTGCTATGGTTGAGCCAGTTCGTTCTTCACAAGGAGGAATCATGCTGACAGAAGTCGAACGACGGCTCGAAGAATTGCAGAGACAAACCCTCACCCAATGGGAGGACATTCGCACCGAATACTTCAGACTCATCCATGATCGCCATGCGCCTACGATGCTCGGCATGAATATCAATACCGAGAGCAGGGCTGATATGCGCATCGATCCGGTGGTGTTCGCACGTGAAAGCTGTCTCTTGAGCAAGGTCAATCCGGATATCGACACGGAGTATTTTGATCGGTATTTGAAGATCGCACGCTTTACCATCGAATCTGACGTAGACCATTCCTCGTATCCAAAGATCACGCATCCAGCCATAACCAATGCAGCGATCTGTGACCACCCGCACTACTTCACCTACCGCACCGGATCGTCGTTCAGGGATCCGTTCGAGGATTCCGAGGACGCCCTTCCCATCGGACAGCCTGAGAAGTACCTGCGGCTTTGGATGAAAATGGTCGAACGGATAGTGATACGGTACCGAGAGCGATCATTCGAAGAGCGGGATGCGATATCCATCGCACTCCACGACACGCTGATATTCCTGCATCCGTTCGATGAGGCAAACAGCCGCACCGCCCGGATACACCTGCAGGAAATACGGCGTGCCCTCGGCATTCCGATGATCATCTTCCGTCACTCGGAAACACGGGCCAACAAGCGACGAATCAAGTTCTTCGACCGACACATCGCCAAGCCATTCATGGCGAGGCATGGACGTATCTGACTCAGGCGGCATCCGCAATATGCGGGTGCCGTTTTCCTTTTTTCTGCTATTGTGGGGGCATGCTTATCGACACCATCAAGAACGACATGAAGGAGGCCATGAAGGCCAAGGACGATATCAAGGTCCAGACACTTCGCGGCGCTATTGCTGCCTGCACCAACGAGCTCGTGGCCAAGGGCCAGAAGCCGACTGATCCTATCGACGACGCCATGGTGATGACGATCCTCAAGAGGCTTGGCAAACAGCGCAAGGATTCGATCGATCAATTCACGAAAGGTGGACGCCCTGAGATGGCGGAAAAGGAAGCAAAGGAACTCGCAATCATCGAAGCGTACCTGCCGCAGATGGCATCACGCGAAGACATCCTCAAAGTCGCCGAAGCGAAGAAAGCAGAAATGAATGTCGATGCTGCCGGCAAAGGCAAGCTCATGGGCGCCGTTATTAAAGAACTAGGCGGTAACGCTGACGGGGCTGTCGTTAAGGAAGTCATCGACTCTCTTTTCGCCTAGTTAAGCGCTTTTTCTTGCTGCTTGACTTTATATATTTTTGTGATATTATAGTCGTAGTGAAGCGTTAGTGCGCGTTTTTCAGCCCTCTGGGAGGTGCGCATGAACTTTTTTCCGACGATAGAAAGTGTGGACTGTGCCGAGGCAATCGTGAAGCTGCCTGATTCGCAGATTCTGATCCAGTTCCGTTGTTCTTCGAAAGACTACGTCGCCCTCTCGACGGTCTTCGAAGTATCTCGATGGAGCATAAACGCCCGGTGGGGAAAGCTTCCCTCAATCAGTTCACAACGTCGCGAAGCCGCTAGAAGATTGGCGGTCGAAGCGATTCTTAAGCACCGTCGGGACTACGCACAACGGCAGGTGGAGAAATTCCGCCGACCGTTCCAGCGTAGTTTCTCGTTCTGATGAGAACGAAAGGCGCGGTACGTATTGAGTCCGCGCTTTTGTTTTCCCCAGAAATGGCGGGAAAACCCGTTTCCCCTCTTGTCATATCGGGAAATGGGAGTACGATACCGCGAGTTCCAAGACAAAGGAGTGAGATATGAACAGCTATGTGGTTGCCCAACTCATGGTGTTGGCAGCACGAGCAGGACATTCGATTCCCGAAGGTTCGCTACTGGAACAAGCAGCACGTTTGAATGAAGAGTCTGGCCGTACGGATTCCACTGAGGAAATCGAATCGGTCGACGAGCAGCATTGAGCTGCGGAAGGACGCCATTATTTCGGCGTCCTTTTTCTTTTGTCGTGAGAGATCATGACGAATCGCCATTCCTTCGCGGCCCAATCTCCTGCATACGCGACGCCGATGCGCGGCGTCATCCGCATGCCGCTTTTCGGGATGAGGATTCCTCGATCTTCGATCCACAGCCCGTTACCCTTGGTAGCGGGTTTCGCATTCAGGGATCGTGTGATATTCAGCTCGCGCGTAAGCTTCCCCGGACCATCGATACCTTCAACACGGCGGATGAGAACCGCACCGGGATGCCCCTTCGGGTCACAGACGATGTTGAGCATTTCGTACATGCCGTAGATAAAATAGACGTACCAGTGCCCCGGCGGGCCATACATAACCTCCGTGCGCGGCGTCTTCCCTTTTGCGGCATGCGATGCCTTGTCATCGAAGCCATCGTACGCCTCTGTTTCCGTGATCATGTGCGCCTCACGCTTGCCACCGTGTTCACGTACGAGGAATTTACCCAAGAGATCAGGCGCGACGAGGTCCGCGGTGCGGGAGAAGAACTTCGGCCCGAGAATGTGCTGCATTTACGCACTATATCGCTCGCGAGGAGCGCTGCGAAATGACTACCGAAACGACCGAAGCGAAAGCCGCAAGAATAATGACGGCACCGAAGGCTGCCGCTGCATGCACGTAGAGCGCCACGAATGCGAGGATGAGACATGCGATGATGCGGCCGAGGGCCAGTCCCATTTCCTTCAGTGCCGTGTATTCATCGACATAGTGCGCACCATCGGCGCTCTGGTCATGTACGGCATGATCGATACTGAAGCGCTTCGGCGAGGAGCTGGAGTGCGCATAGACGTCGACCGCCAGGATCTGGAGCGGCGATGCCGCGGCAAGACGGAGCAACCAGCTGGAGAAGACCAATGTAGCGAGAATCGGTGTCGAGCGTTCGGCGCGATGACGCTTGAGAAGCCTGCGGACGCCGGTGCGGAAAAACGGCGTCACGATAAGCGTGAGCGTAAGGATGAGTCCCAAACCGAGGAACGACTGGCCGATGATGATGAACGCCGCGAGCGGCCAGATAAGGAGAAGTGCCGCGCCCTGGATGCCATCGGCAAGCGAGAGCGTAAAGAGCGTCTGGTTGGAGCGTGAGAAAAGCGCGGCGAAGGTCTCGAGGAATCCCCATTCGAATCCTTCGTACGATTCAGGGATACGGATAAGCGGGATGAGGGCGGCAAGTGCGACGAATGCAGCAAGCGCCAGAAGCGCTTCAGGACCGAGCCAGATCGTCTCGATCATGAGTCCCGCGATAAGCGGAACGAACGCGAGGATGATTTCCTCGCCTTTCGAGGCGCTTACATAGGTACCGGTATCCGCGATCTCGGTGCGGTACGGGATCCAATAGAGCGCGCGATGGATCCCCATGAGGATGACGAAGCTTACGATCATGCCGAACGCGAATTCGCCCGAGCCGATCTGCGGCGCGAAGACGACGCTCATGCACGCGAAGGCGAAGGAAGCGATAAGCGTGCCGTACGCGAGGGCGCGGCGCATACCGTTGCGCAGCGCGAAACCGGAGAGCGGCGTGAGGATGAATACGATCCCCTGCATCAAGGCGTACATGATCGCGACCGCGAAGATCGATGCTTCGGTGCTTCCGCTCACCAGATAGAAGCCACGGAATATGAAAATCCACGCGAACACGTTGCCGGCACCCATCGCGAGACGCATGAGAAACCGATGTGTCGCGAGCGCGTTACCGCGCTCGTATGCAGCGCCCGAAAAGGGCGACAGAGCAGACATAGTTATGAAAGACGCTGATTACCTCGAGCGCGAAGATACGGACGGATGAGCGGAAAGACCACGATGAGTGCGTAGCCGAGCCACACGCTCCACGTGCCGTAGAGTGCCCAACCAGCGAATGGTACGAGATAGATCGCATCAAGCACGATCGCGGTAAGCGCCCACACAACCGAGTACGGAAGGATGTCTTTCCAATCCATCAAGCGGAGCGATTTCGCCGCGAGCGAAGTGATACCGAACAGGATCGCGAGACGGATAGCGAGCGAAAGGAATCCGAGCGAGTAACCGTAGATCACCAATCCCGACCATGCGAGATACATGATCGCGTAAATCGCCACTCCCCAACCAAGTGCCCGATAGAGCCAGCTATTCATTGCATGCATTATAGCGAGCATTAGGCACTCTTCTTGTATGCGTGTGGATAGTACGGTGAAGGCATCATGGGACATGGCGTCGTGAGAACCTCGCGTGAGACGGGGTTGGGGCCCCGTCGCAAGGCCGGAGCAGCTTGGCTGCGAGGCGGGGTCGCGCAACATCGCAGCAGCGATGTATGCGTGACGGAGCGATTTTTCAGCAGAAAATTACACGACCCCGGAGAATATGATTTCAGTGGATACGCACAGATGGCATGCGAAAAGCCCGCATTGCTGCGGGCTTTTCTGAAAGGAGACTAAGCATCAACTGGCATTACCAGCTGTTGCGTCGGTCACCGCCCCATCCACCGCCTCCACCACCTTCGCGGCGAGGGCGAGCTTCCATAGGGCGCGCTTCGTTGACGGTAAGGGAACGGCCACCGAAATCCTTGCCATTCCACATGTCGATTGCCTTCTGGGCATCGTCATCATTACCGAACTCAACGAAACCGAAGCCCTTCGAGCGGCCAGTCATCTTGTCCATGATGATGATAGCCGACGAAACGGATCCGGCCTGCGCGAAAGCGTCGCGGAGCTGATCTTCCGACGTAGAGTACGGAAGGCCGCCGACATAGAGTTTCTTCGCCATGTATTCGTCCAATTCTTCTAGTATGAAATGTAAACCAACCTTCTCCGTCCCTCTGCGTCGGTGGACACCTGCACAAGATGGGAAAAACTTACATTCGCGGCAAGTATAGGACAACTCCCCTAAAGCGCAAGCGCACTCGGTGCGCGAAGCCACGTATTGCTTTTGTCTAGAAATATGGTATTATATTAATATCCCAGCAAAGGAGGAATCCATGGGAGAAGACGATGAGGAGTACGCGGACGATCACGAGGCGGCGGAACAGATCCTCGCGGCAATGAAGGAGGCCATCGCTCAGGCAACTGAGCACATGGATTCCGATCAAGCCGCCCGCGCTTCGACACTGGCAGCGCGCCAGTTGGCCGAGGAATACGGCCATATCATCAAAGAGCCGGATTCCGACGAGGAGGTCTCGTCCGAGCACCTCGATCCCGAAGAAGACTGAACTTCCGGCCGGTGCAGCAATGCACCGGCCACTACTATTCCCCTTCCGAAAGATATCTGGTATAAATCCACTTGAAGGGCCCTTAGCTCATCTGGTAGAGCACCTCATTTGCAATGAGGGGGTGGCAGGTTCGAGTCCTGTAGGGTCCACAAAAGACGATAAAGACAGTGCCTGCGCACTGTCTTTTCGCTTTTGTGGAGGACGGAGGCATGTTTTGTCAGTAGGCAAAACAGCCGAGTCGGGGTCGCGGAAATTCGTTTGCGACGGCAAACGAATTATCTGTGACCACTCGTGGAAGGCGGAGCGGGTCATAGAAATCCAACCGGCGCAATTGGATTTCCATGATCACCTTGAACGGGTTCTCGTCCTACGCACAGAGACTGGAGAGAAAGAGGAGTGCGTAAAGGCCAATGAAAATCCACGGAATCGACAGCTCTATGTGTGAGAAGGGCCAGTATTTCGACGTATCCTCTCCTCGGCCGAGCGCTTCCCATTCTGTATCGTAGAGGGAGAGCGGCAGTCGAGATTCGATTGCATGAATGACCTGGAATTTGGCGGTATTAAGATTTCGATAGGACTTGATGATTTCGTACCAGAAATAACACATGACCGCCCCTGCAATCGACGAGAACACCAATAACATCAGCACCGTGTCTTCACTGCTCCGTGTCGACATGAATCCCAGCAGTCCGACGAGAGCTGTGTTGAGTGCGAGGAAAAATTCGTTGGACTTCTGGCGTCGGTCACTTATCTTCTCCGAGGATTCGACGTAGATTTTGTATTGTTCCAAGAGGTGCTCGATGTATTTGTCACCGTACTTCGCGCTCTCGGAAACAAACAGGCGCTTTAGAATGTCGTCACTTGCCATACTATCGGGCACCCTTTAGAAGAGCTTCGAGATTAGGCCACGTCCAGTCGTATATCTTATCCGTAGGAAGTGCAGTGGTCGGCTTGTTCGCGGCTTTCTCGCTCCGTCCCCAAAGAAGAAAGTAAGGCTTGTTCTCCTCCTGCGCGATTTTCACCTCCGCCGCAACACCAGTCGCTGTGTGGGTGTGCTGGCCGCATATCACAACAACCTGGTCAGCCCCACGAATCTTCAAACGAGCCTTTTCCTTCCAGTCCCCAAAGAGGGCTTGCTTCACTGATACATCGGTAATCTCGAAAGGCGTCTTATCGTGCTTCGCCTGGCCGCAGAAGAGAATTTTGAGGTCCTCGTCGTGGTCAAAGTCAAAGCTCACGAACACCTTAGGTTTTCGGGGGAGGCTGTAGTTCATGGCCATGAGTATAGCGCTACAGACGACCCGCCACTAGCACCCTCCCCCTTCCCCCACCACCCCCAAAAGGTATACTCGTCCTCGGTAAAACAAAGGAGCTACCCATGACCGGACTACCCGAACACCCTCCCAAGGGGAAGATCAGGTACAAGGCGTACTACCGCGACCTGACGCAGAACCCGTTCAGAGGCAACGGAATCACGGTGCCGACGAAGACCGTCGACATCGATGAAAACGTGCCGTTCGACGAGGTCGAGAAACTCGCTAGGGATGCGCGTGAGAACTACGAGTTCGATCGTGTCGAGAAAGTCGCACCCTAGTCCACCTACAGCCCCGCTACCCAGGCGGGGCTTTTTCTTTGCCCCTCCCCTCCTCAAGTCTCACCTTTCATTCGGATAAGTGAAGGGATACACAACCGTCTGAAACCGCTGCTTAGAAAGGCATAGATGCTTTGCAAAAAATTCGAACGCTACAAAGCCCTGATACTTGTCACACCTTCGTACAGTCGTATCGATTTCCAACTTGGGATCGTTGAAATATTCAGGTGATCTCGAATCATAGCAAACTCTTGTATCAGAAGATGTCCACTTACATCTTTGCGGACCGTAATCAAAGAAGCTCAATGCAAAATAGATTGCAAATAGCATCGCGATGAGGCCGAAGATCCAGCCAGATATTCGCATTACTATAAGTATATACGAGGACTGCCTTCCCCTTCCCCTCCCCCCGAATCCGTGGCATACTCCCGCAGGCTAAAAGAGGAGCACCCAATGATCAACCTCGTAACGGGCGTACTCGCGTGCGCACTCTGCTTCTGGAACAACCACAAGCCGGAGGAAGCGCCGCGCGAGATGCGGACTACCGAACAGGTGTTCGAGCTCGGGACTTCGAAGGTACGGATCATCACGCACGAGAAAGGTACCGGATACACCTACTTCAGCATGCACAATGATGAGGAGGAAAGCATCCACGCCGGCATCGCGATGGTCCGGAAATACGGCGGACGCCTCGTCGAGCTGAAGCACGACGGTGCGCGGAACATCTCGTTCCAACTGGACGGCAGGACGTACACGTTCGACCCGAACCGCATCTTCACGGAAGCGGGTATCGGGAAGGTCCTGGGCACGGCACGGGGGGACTACCCCATCCTCGCCCATATGCTTCTGCGCAGTTTCGCGGATACGCTTTTGCAGCAGCTGCGGCTGCCGTATCTCAACGGGAACACGCTCGTCGCGCTGCATAACAACAGCGACGGCGGCGGCTACTCGATCGATCAGTACACGCACGGCAGCTATGTCCGCGATGCATCTGATCATCATGTGAATCCCGACATGGACCCTGATGATCTTTTCTTCGTCACGAAGCGGGAGACCTTCGAGAAACTGCGGGCCGCGGATGTGAATGTGGTCCTGCAGAGCCGCCGTCCGACGGACGACGGATCACTGTCGGTCTTCAGCGCGCGCCTCGGTATCGATTACATAAACGTCGAAGCCGAGGACGGCGCAACGAAGCGACAGACCCGCATGCTCGAGCTCTTGCACTAGCCCCGATGCCGCAACCGATGAGGTTGCGGCATCTTCCTGTATGTGGCTTGATTCTTCCCCTGAAAATGCTATTCTCTCGCCCAGCCAGGAGAGGGACACGTTTTCTTCTGGTTGTTCATTTGAGGAGAAAAACGATGAAGACTCTGATCGCGGCCTCGGCCGCTTTCATGCTTTCTGCTTTCGCTGCGAGCGCGGCGAATGCCCAGTGGGTCGGCTACGCCGTGAACGATTTCGGTTTCGGCAAGGCCTACGGCAGCTCGGAGGTCGGCGCCCGCAATGCGGCCATCGATCGATGTGAGCAGAACACCAGCAGGACCTGCGAGGACGACCAGACCTACTCGGTCTCGGTCCGCGTGGATTCGTGGTACATCGTGGCGATCAAGTGCGGCGGCTCGCGTGCCGTCGCCGGCTCGGAGCACAGCTTCGCTCAGGCGAAACGGAACGCCGCCGAGAAACTCGGCGAGAGCCCCAGCAACTGTACGATCACTCACAGCGAGTAAGGAAGAACTCCGCAGGCAGCAATGCCTGCGGTTTTTTGTTACCGATGGATGAGATGCGTGAGGTAATCCTTCACGCCTGCCCCTACGCTCTCCAAGAGCCGTGGCATGGCTGCATTTTCATACAAGCCGGGGAGCGAATTCACTTCCAAGAGATACGGACCGCGGCGGGTGACGATGAAATCGGAACGCGATGAATCCCTGAGGCCGAGTGCGCGGTGCGCCGCACGCGCCGCATCCATGAGCGCTCGTTTTTCCATCTCCGTGAAATCACTCGGTACCAAGTGGCGGATCTCGCTCGAGCGGTGATGATCGAAATGGAGGTACTGCGAGGATTCCGGATAGACGACACGTGCCGGCGGAAGCGCGTAGAGATCTTCGCCACGGAAACCTTCGATGATTCCCACGGTCGCCTCATCGCCGATGACGAATTCCTCTACCAATGCGGAACCGAATGCATCCAAGACATCCGCGAGCACGTCGGGAAGACTGACGATCGTCGCCGAGAGCGCGATACCGTGTGATGCACCTTCGTTGCCTGGTTTTACGATGTAGGGCGGACCGAACCGTGAGAAGACCTTCTTCGCCATTTCCCCCGTATCCATCTGCTGTGAGAGCGTGAATCCGATCGAATGCGGCATCCGTATGCCCGCACGCTTCAAGACGAGCGCGCTCTGTATCTTATTGAGCGCGAGCGCGGAGGGTGCGGCGCGGGAACCGGTATACGGGATGTACCCTTGATCGAGGATGCGCTGTACACGACCGTCTTCACCGGCACCACCATGGAGACCGTTCACGACGATATCCACCTGCGTGACGGCGCGGAGCGGTTCCGTCGGCATGCCACGGGAATGCCAGTAGCCTTTCTTGTCGATGAAGATATCGCGCACGTCGTACTCGTTTTCCGGAAGCGCATTCAAAACCGCGCCTCCCGTTTTCAGCGAGAGATCGTATTCGCTTGATGCGCCACCTCTTAGAACGCCAACAACCGTGCGAGCCATGAAAAACGCGCCAGAATTTCCCATCTACATCGTTGCGGGTCCCTCCAGGTTCGTCATCGTACATTTTGTACGCCTCCTCACCTGTCTTCCCGCGCCTCGTATCTAGAAAATTCTGATCACGTTTTAAAGTATACCCCACAAAAAAGAAGGACCGGTCGAATGTCGACCGGTCCGTGATGCTTAGTGCCGCCGCACGGCGTGAGCATCGAACGCTTCGATCTGTGACGGCGACATCGCCATCAGCATACCGAGCCTGAATTTCGCTTGTTCGTAGAGCGGGGTGTTCGCTTTGACGAGCGCCTTCTCCTCTTCGGTGAGGCGATCGAATGCGGTGCGAACTGCGATGTCATGCGTGGTTGCCATTACGGCCTCCATTCACTGGATCCCTGCCCTCAGTGGACATTAGGATAATTATACACCATTTCGGCGTATTTTGTCAATATCCTAGACGAGGGAACTATATACCTATCTACCCTAGACGATAAATTACTTACGTTCCTGCGTCCATTTATTGCCAAATTCGTCGTAGCCCTCTTTTGGCTTACTAAGCTTATCTATCTTCTCTTCCAGATCGTCTATCCGGTCAGAAAGGCTGCCGAGCGCAGCGCGGTGCGCTAAGAAACCGATAAAAGCGACAATTGCAAAAATCCACAGTAGCCACTGCATATCATTTCTTCTTACCTTTTAATTGCTTCTTGCTCTTATAGCCTGACTTGGCGAGTGCGCCAAGCACCTCATCGAATGAGGCGGGAATGGGTTTATGGATTTTGGGCTTGCGGCCGCGTGTTTCTTTCTTGCTCATGCCGTGAGTTTCCTCAAAGGCATTTTACCACTTTTGGCGATACGTCGTGTCGTATCCTCGAATATCGTCTGCATAGGGCTGGTGCGGTGGTTGAACCGGAACGCCACCTCATCGACGTATCGCTGGAGGTGCTTCTTGCTCATCGAATGATAGGTACCGTGATAGTTACGCTTGAAAAGCGCCCAGAATGACTCGATAGAGTTGGTGCTGACGGTGCCGCGTACCCAGTGCTTCTTCCCGTGCTTGATATATCCCCACTGATAGCCGAGCTTCGGCAGCTTCGAGTACACGCGAGCCTCGTCGGACATAATCTTCGTCTTAGGATGGATGTGCTTGCGGATTGTCGGCAAAAGGGTTTCTGTCCCACGATCGGGAACGGCAACAACGCGGATACGGCCACCGCGCTCTGTCATGCCCATAAGCACCTGCTTCTTGCGGAAGCCGTCTTTGCGCTTGTGCTTGCCTCCGAGGTACGTTTCGTCCACCTCGACAACGCCAAGGAGTTTAGCCTTGGACTGCTTAAAAGACGCGCGGATACGCATATCCATGAACCATGCCGTCTTCTGCGTAACGCCGACATGTGAGGCGAGTTCGATGCTGGAGATGCCCTTCTTGCGGGTTGTGAGGAGGTAGATGGCGATGAACCATGAACGCATCGGGATTTTGCTCTCTCCGAAGAGCGTACCGGTCTTGATGGTGAAGTCCTTACGACACTTGTGGCAGCGGTAGCGGATGCCATCGGAGAAGCGCATGATTTGGTTGTGCTTGCAGTGCGGGCAGTAGTCGCCCTTGGCAAAGCGCATACGTTCAAAGTAGGCGCGGCACGCCGCCTCGTCGGGGAAAGCTGCCATGAACTGGGCGAGGGTCTTAAAGTTATTCATAGCCCCATCCTATACTCCCGCTTTAGGGTTGTCAAGTGCTGGAAATAAATATCGCTTCTGCCTGTGGATAAACCCCCTCTATACAAGCGAAAGAGCCTTGCTACGATATTGGTAGACAGCTGCGGAGCGGCTTGGTCGCCTACCTCCGTTGTCATAGCTTGCACCGAAACAGACAACCTGTTTCTTACTCTCGGCACAGGATCCAAAAGACCATGCGCCGATAAGGCGTAACCACCGAAAGGTGCAAGCGCCTGCGCCGGGAGTAAGGGATAGGTTTTTTGAATATCGGAAAAGCGAATACCCCCGAAGTGGGGGCATTAGCGTAGTTGGTCTGGATTGCCTCTCCTAAAAACGGATAGGGCGGGACGACATGAATCCCGGTACAGAACCTATTATTGCGACTTTAGGCCTAAAGTCTTCGAAAACAAGTACTTGTACGGCTGACACGTTTTATAGTGCCTCCCCCTCGCGGGCTTCCGCGATCACCTTCAAAAGGTGATACATGCGTCCGTGGCGAAACTAGGTAAACGCAGTGGATTTGTAATCCACCATCCCCTCGGATTTGCGGGTTCAAGTCCCGTCGGACGCAAATATCAACTCTCAAAGACCATAAACAACAGCCAGTTATCTGACTGTCGCGCACGACTGCTAGTAATTGAACGATCCCGCGGTTCCCCCTTTCAAATCGTTTCCGATTACCACCATTGTAGACGAAGGTGGTACATGCGGTAAATAGAGTTATCCACGCGGATTCGGACTATACAACAATCTTCATGCGATTGGAATTAAGGGTAGCTATCTATATAGTTCCCCTAGACGATGCTGGTCGCTTGTCGTCGCTTACGATGCCACGTAATCGCGAAACGATGCGCCTCAGAATTGGCGAGAAGGATGTCACGTTCAAACGATTGTATGGCATTGAGATTGCCGATGAGACGTTCCGGACGATGGCGTTCGTTCTTTACGACACCCACCAGCGGAATGGTGATACCCGCTTTGGAGAGCACTTTCTTGGCGGCATTCATCTGTGCCGTCGAGCCATCGACGACGATGACGCGCGGATACTGCCATTCAGGATGAAGTAATCGGCGCGACAAGACTTCAGTCAGAGCTCCCGGATCGTTGTTGGTGAATCCCTTCACTTTGAATTTGCGATAGGCGCTTTTGAGCGGTTCCCCTTCTTCGACGGCGACCATGACGCCGACCGTTTCGGTGCCGGAGGTGTGGGCGACGTCGAATGCTTCGATACGTGCGCCGCGTTGCGGGATGTTGCCGCCGCTGGAGATGCGGGAATCATCCTTGATGAGCGCGATGTCGTTGATGTGGGTCAGCGCGCCGACCTGACGGCGTGCGCGTTCGGCATCTTCGAATCGTTCTTCTTTGGCAGCCACTTTCATTTCCTTCTCGAGCTCCTTCACGAGCGTTTTCTTCTTGCCGCTGAAAAGAAGGCAGATGTTGCGGATAGTGATTGCGTATTCCTGCGCATCGGTTTCTCCGGTGCAGACGCCAGGGCACAGCCCTATTTGCCTGTTAAAACAGGGACGGCAATTGGCTTTGCCGGACTTGAGTTGTTCCGAGCATGGGGTGCACTTGTCATCGCGATACGGGAAGATGCGACGCACGAGCTTCATCGCTTCGCGCAGCGCGAGGCCTTGCGGAAACGGGCCGAAAAGCTGCTTCACCTTCCCTCCCTGCCAGTTGGTGAAGTATTCACGACCACGCACGACGAGCAGGCGCGGGAATGCTTCTTCGGTCACCACGAGGTAGTTGAAGCTGCGGTTGTTCTTGTCGATGATGTTGTAGGGCGGCGTGTGCTTCTTGATGAGATTCGCTTCGAGGATCATCGCTTCGAGTACGGAATCCGCTTCTTCCCACGTGATGGTGTCGGCTTCCTGCACCATGGCCGCGATGGCGGTGGAACGCGATTCCTGAAGGCCGGCATTGAAATAGCTGCGCACGCGGTCGCGCAGCACCGTTGCCTTGCCGATATACAAAATCTTCCCGCCCTTCTGGAAGCGGTAGATGCCCGGTGTTTCCGGAAGGTCGAATTTTTGGAGGTCATCTTTCTGCATGACGACTCAGTGTGCAACACTTGACGCCGCACATCAAGCGTTACCTTATTTTTCAGAATCTTCATTTTCCGGCTCTAGCGCTCACCATCCACATCCCCCACTTGCCGCCAATCGCGTGCGGGCGTATATCTGCGGCAGAAGTCGTCCCGAAGTGGGAACGACCGTAAACGTCCAAGGAGATTGGAATGGACCTACAGAAATGGCTGGTATGGGCGGTAACGCTCGTGGTGCTCGGCTTCGGTTACTCGATGTGGAGCGGCATGGGCTTTATGGCACTCCTCACGGATTGGTGGCTGGTCGCGCTCCTGAGCGCACTCGTCATCGCGTGGGCGCCGGACATGACGATCGAGTTCGAGACCGGATCGGCCGACTGGATCGCGTGGCTGCTCGTCATGTGCGTCCTCTTCGGCGCATACGGACTGCTCGCCGGCGGTGGTGTCCTTGCGCTCTTCACGATGTGGCACTGGGGCGTCGCGCTCGTAAGCGCGCTCGTCATGTACTTCGTCGCCCCGTGGGGCAAGCAGTACATACCGGCCTGAAAAAGACGCGCCCGCAGCAGTGCTGCGGGCGTTTCTCATAGAGTCGCGAGCGGTACGTGCTTAAGATACTCGCACTGGACACTCGGCGGCAGATACGCGCATCCGCCGGCAACGAAGATACGGTATGCAGCGCGGCCTTCGGAGACCTGATTGTTCTCGAACGCCTTGATGAACACATCTTCGTCTGACACCGCGCTCAGTTCGCCTCGCAGGAACGCGAGGATTTCCGGGATCGGCGTCAAAAGCCGGGGGTCTTCAAGCGTGATTGCTGACATCTGCGGTCCCTTTCCCTGTAGGAGCAATCTAAAAATGCACTATACCCGCTTGCAGTCATTTTTCAAGGTACCGCTGGACAACGGCTGCGCGAAGCATATGCTGCCAGCGGGACTAACCAACGGAGGAAAAAGATGAATAATCTGCTCGAAGGAGCGAGGGATGTCGCCATCGGACTCGTCGTGTACGCAACAGGCGTCTTCCTGGTGATACTCATCGGACAGTTCCTGACGCCCAAGGGCGTCCTGTCGATGGCACCGGTCTACACCTGGCTCGCGTACATCAGCCGACCGGACATCCTCGTTACCATGATCGGTGCTGGGATCGCGGTCAAATACGCATCACAGCTCTCGTGGGCACACTCATCTGAACCTAATAGGAGGAAATAAGTCCTAGGCCCGCGGCCCGCACGCTAGCGGGCCTTTTATTTTTTCTTCTTCGTACGCTTCGCGAGCTCGCGCTTGAGGTACGTGCCAGTGTGGGAGCCTGTTTTTTCCGCGACTTGCTCCGGAGTGCCCTTCGCGACGATCCTGCCGCCATTGGAACCGCCTTCAGGACCGAAATCGACGAGATAGTCGGCGGATTTCAGGACATCGAGATTGTGTTCGATGACGACCACGGAATTACCCCGATCGACGAGACGCTGGAGGATCTCGATGAGCTTCGCGACGTCGTCGTAGTGCAATCCCACGGTAGGCTCGTCGAGGAGGTACATGGTCTTCGTCTGGTGCGGACGATACAGTTCCGACGCGATCTTCACGCGCTGCGCTTCTCCGCCGGAGAGCGTCGTCGCGCTCTGCCCGAGCTCGAGATACGAGAGGCCGACATCCATGAGGGTCTGCAGACGATCAGAGATTGCCGGGATGTCTTGGAAGAATTCGGTCGCTTCCTCCACCGTCATCTTCAAGACGTCGTGGATGCTCTTCTTCTTGAACTTCACATCGAGCGTCTCTTTCATGAATCGCTTGCCGTTGCAGACATCGCACGTGACGTAGACCGTCGGGAGGAAGTGCATTTCCACCGCGACCATACCGTTCCCTTCGCACGCTTCGCAGCGGCCGCCTTTGCGGTTGAATGAGAATCGCGACGGACCCCATGCGCGTGCTTTTGCCTCCTCCGTCATCGCGAAGAGATCGCGGATGTGCGTCCATGCGCCGGTGTAGGTAGCAGGGTTCGATCGCGGCGTGCGGCCGATCGGCGATTGATCTATCAAGATACTGCGGCCGAGGTACTCGGTGCCGGAAAACTCTGCAACGTTGTACTGCTTCGCGGTGCGGAAGCGCTTATCGAAACGGGCCTGCAGGTTGCGATGGAGGATCTCGTAGAGGAACGTGGATTTACCGGAGCCGGAGACGCCGGAGATGACGACGAGTTTGCCGAGCGGGATCTCGACATCCTGATTCTGGATGCTGAACTTCGTCGCGCCTTTTATCTTGATCTTTCCCTTATCCTGCGTGCGGCGCTCCTTCGGGACTTCGACGCGGACTTCGTCACGTAGGTATGCAAGCGTGCGCGAGCCGGATTTGTTCGTCTTCGCGGTAAGGAGATCTTCCAGCCACCCATCGGCGACGATGTTGCCACCGTGCGTTCCGGCGCCGGGGCCGATATCCACGATGTAATCAGCGGCGAAAATGGTGTCTTCGTCGTGCTCGACGACAAGGACGGTGTTTCCTAAGTCGCGCAGACGCTTGAGTGTCTCGATAAGGCGATCGTTGTCTCTCTGATGGAGACCGATGGTCGGCTCATCCAAGACATAGAGCGCTCCCACGAGACCGGAGCCGAGCTGTGACGCAAGACGGATGCGCTGCGCTTCCCCGCCGGAGAGGGTGTTTGCCTTACGATCGAGGGTGAGGTACTCGATGCCGACGTTGAGCATGAATTGGACGCGGCTGGAGATCTCCTTGATGACCGCCTTCGAGATCTCCATCTCTTTTTCACTCAACTGAAGCGCATCGAAAAACTTCTTTGCGTCCTCGATCGACATCGAGCTCACTTCGACGATGTTCTTACGGGATTCCTCCTTCCCCTTCGTGTACAGGTAGACGTGAAGCGCTTCGTTGCGCAGACGCGCGCCCTTGCAGGTCTCGCACGGCTCATCGCTCCAGATGTACTTGGTGCCGATACCGTTACAGGTCGGGCACGCGCCGTACGGCGAGTTGAATGAAAAGAGACGCGGTTCGACTTCCGGAAATGAGAAGCCATCGTACGGGCACATGAACTTCGCGGAGACGATCTTGCCTTCGCCTCCCGGCTCATAGATCTTTACGAGCCCCTCGGCCTCGTGGAGCGCGCGCTCGATCGCTTCGGAGGCGCGTTCGCGGGTTCCCTTCGGATCGTCATTGAATTCGCTGACGAAGATCTCATCGACGATGATGTCGATGTCGTGCTTGAAGTTCTTTTTCAGTTCCACTCTCTGACGGAGAGAGTGCTCATTGCCGTCGATGATCGCTTTCTCAAAGCCCTTGTTGAGCATATCGTAAAGGAGCTGGTAGTACTCGCCCTTACGGCCGACGACCATCGGTGCGGCGATGCGGATTTTTGCCTTGGAAACTCCTGACGTAAGCGCTTCAGGATTCGCTTTCTTGAGTGCCTTCGAGGTCTTCTCGACGGATTTCAAGATGGAATCGAGGATTTCTTCATTCGTGAGCTTGCGGACCTCGCGATCACAGATCGGGCAGTGCGGATGACCCACGCGCGAGTAGAGGACGCGGAGGTAGTCGTAGATTTCGGTGATGGTCGCGACCGTGGATCGCGGGTTGTTGGAGCGGGACTTCTGGTCGATGGAAATCGCCGGTGAAAGGCCGCTGATCTCGTCGACATCCGGCTTCTGCATCTGGCGGAGGAATTGTCGCGCGTAGGCGGAGAGCGATTCGACGTACTTGCGCTGACCTTCCGCGAAGATGGTATCGAACGCGAGTGATGACTTCCCCGAGCCCGAAAGGCCGGTGAATACGATCATTGTGCCGCGCGGCATCTCCACACTCACGTTCTTGAGATTGTGCGTGCGGGCGCCCTTCACGATGATGCTGCCTTCCGTAGTGTGTTTCTTGTTCTTTTCCATACCCGAAACGGCCCCCTGTCTGAGATAGGGGGTACGTGGGACCACTATAGCATACGAGGACCCTTGGAAGAGTCCTCGCTGGTTTCCTAGGCGGCCTGTTCCTGAGTGCTCGCGATACATTCTGACGGGAGCCAGTGATTGATGATCGATCCCTCGAATCTGACGGCAAACCATTCTATGCCGTCAACATCCTCAGAATCGACCACCTCGACACGTGCTCCTACCTTGGCGACCTGCGGCATGCCGCGATGATGCTTCGCCAACGTACCACGCCTCGGGATCGTCGATCCGTCTGCGTTTTCGTCCATGAAAGATCCTCCTTTCGAACGATGCGCGTACTATAACCGCCTGAGCGGTGCTTCATTTTGATCTACCTGAGGATAACTGCTTCTTCTTCGAGCTCGACATCGAATTTCTCTTTCACTTCCCTTTTGATGCGATCGGCGAGTTCACGGACTTCGCTCGCTTTTGCGTTGCCGGTGTTTACGAGGTAGTTGGGATGCTGCTCACTCGATTGTGCACCACCGATCTGTGCTCCCTTGAGACCTACCTTCTCGATAAGCCAGCCTGCAGGTACTCTTCCTCCGCGGCTTTGGACACCCTTCTCTTCTTCAAACATGGAGACGATCGCCTGTGGTGCGATGGGATTCATGAAATAGGAACCTGCAGCGCGGACATTCTGGATGTGGCGCTTTTCACGCTCATGGATGGTCGCCTCAATGGCTGCAACGCTTTCGTTCGGATCGACTTTCTCAAGCTTCAGGTGCACCTTTGTGATGATCCACTCAGGGTTCTTCTTGAAATAACTTTGTCGGTACGCGAATTCGCACTCTGCATTCGCGAATTCGTGCGTGTCTTCGGTTTTAGTATTGATTGCGTGCGCATAGACGAGGAAGTCCTTTATCTCAGGACCGAAGGCTCCTGCGTTGCCGCGCACCGCACCGCCAAGGCTGCCTGGAATGCCGGAGAGCTTCTCCCAGCCGCCGAGACCTTGTTCAGATGCTGAGCTGATGAGTGAGAGCAAATTGCATCCTGCGTCCGCTTCAAGAATGTCACCGGAAAATCCGAAATGGTTGCTCACGATGTGGATGACAAGGCCGTCGAAGCCTTCATCAGGAATGAGGAGATTACTTCCGCCGCCGAGGATGAAGAACGGAACGTCATGTTCACGTGCCCAACCGAGCGCGTCACGGATTTCCTCTTCGGTTTTCACCTCGACGTAGTGTTTTGCTGGCCCGCCGATCTCGAAGGTCGTGAGACTAAAAAGTGGCTTATTATTAAGGATTTCTAACATATTGACATTTACACGTTTTGATGCTATTATTATATCAGAAATCAGCCAAGGGACAAAGGAGTACGTGATGGTAAAAAAAATCCCCATCGAAGTCTGGGTAGGAATGATGGTAACCTCTTCCATTGCAGCCATAATCGTCATGGTAACTGCCAGCTTTTATACGGACTGGGTGACCACCATGAAAATCGCGGCATCTGTCTTGGTTATGCTGATCCTCCTAAAATACCTTGCATACACTTGGATACTGAATTCCAAGAAGCTCTAAATAATTACTGAACATCCTCAACTGGTTGCCCTCTTGGCAGCCAGTTTTATTTTTTACGCGTCTCCAGTTTCGATATTTCGTCACGGAGGAGTGCGGCAGTCTCAAAATCCAAGCGATCGGCTGCTTCGTGCATTTCTATACGCTTCTGCTTGATGAGTTTTTTGATGTCTCCCCCGGCCGCTGCCATGTCGCTCTCGGCGAGCGTCGCAACGGTACGATCACGCATCTTCTGGATGTCCCCGATGATGTCGTGGATCTTCTTGGCGACCGTCTTCGGCGTGATGCCGTGTTTTTTATTGTACGCGATCTGGATTTCGCGACGACGGTTCGTCTCCCCTATCGCGCGCTCCATGGAGCCGGTCTGCATATCAGCATAGAGAAGGACGCGGCCGAGGACGTTGCGGGCGGCACGACCGATGGTCTGGATGAGTGACGTTTCCGAACGGAGGAAGCCTTCCTTATCGGCATCGAGGATGCCGACGAGTTCGACTTCAGGAAGATCGAGTCCCTCGCGAAGCAGGTTCACGCCGACGAGGACATCGAACGCGCCTTTCCGGAAATCGGTGAGCGTCTCGATGCGATCGATGGTCTTCACATCGGAGTGGATGTAGCGCGTCTTGATGTCCTTCTCCTTCAGGAATTCCGTGAGATCTTCGGCCATCTTCTTGGTAAGGACGGTGACCATGGAGCGGCCGCCGCGCTTGGTGACGACTTCCGCTTCTTTGATGAAATCGCGTACCTGACCTTCGTAGCCGTCTTTCGCCACGATCGGGCGCACTTCGATCTCCGGATCGATGAGACCGGTCGGGCGGATGATCATCTCGACCGGCTTCCCGCCTTCCTTGATCTCGAATTCACCTGGTGTCGCGGAGGTATAGATGGTCTGCCCTGTTTCTTTGCGGAACTCATCGAATTTCAACGGACGGTTATCGACCGCGCTGGGGAGGCGGAAGCCGTGCTCGATGAGCGTGAGCTTACGTGCACGATCACCTGCATACATCGCTCCCAACTGCGGCACGGTGACGTGGCTTTCATCGATGATGGTGAGGTAATCCGGCGTACCGTCGGCTTTGTGCGGGAAATACGAAAGGAGGGAATACGATGGCTCGCCCGGTGCGCGGCGATCGAAGTGGCGCGAATAGTTTTCGATTCCCGAACAGAAACCGAACTCCTTGATCATCGCGAGATCCTGACGCGTGCGACGCTTCAAACGTTCCGCCTCGAGGATCTTCCCTTCCTGATCGAGCTCCTTGAGGCGCTCTTTCAATTCGTGCTCGATATCCTTCACCGCCGCATCCATAACATCCTTCGGCGTGACGTACTGTTTCGCCGGAAAGAGGAAAAGCTCAGGCAGTTCTTCGGTAATCGCGCGGGTGATGTGGTCCATCACCTCGATTTTCGAGACCTTTCCGCCCGCAAGATCGATGCGGTAGATGATGCGTTCCCCTGCGGGCATGAATTCGACGTAGGAACCGAGTGCACGGAAGGTCCCTGGGGAGAGATCGCCCGTGGTGCGTTCGAAATACATTGCGATGAGTTTGCGGGTGAGATGGGCGCGCGTCATCGCTTCGCCTTTCTCCAATTTCACGATGTACTTCGCGTATTCCTGCGGATTACCGAGACCGTAGATGCACGAGACGGACGCCACGATGATGACGTCTTTACGCGTCAGGAGCGCTTGCGTCGCCGCATGGCGCAGACGCTCGATGTCTTCGTTGATCATCGCCTCCTTCTCGATATAGGTGTCGGTGACCGGTACGTACGCTTCCGGCTGGTAGTAGTCGTAGTAGGAGACGAAGTAGTGGACCGCCGCGTCCGGGAAGAATTCGCGGTACTCGGCGGCGAGCTGCGCGGCGAGCGTCTTGTTGTGGGCGATGACCAGTGTGGCTTTTCCGTGCTTCGCGATGACGTTCGCCATCGTGTAGGTCTTTCCGGAACCGGTGACACCGAGGAGCGTCTGATCACGCTTTCCCTCCTGAAGCCCTTTCATCATGGCTGAAATAGCCTGCGGCTGGTCGCCGGAGGGTTCGTAGTCGCTCGTGAGGGTGAACGGAGATTGATTTTTCACAGGTACATGGTATTATTTTTCGAGCTATTCTGCAAACGGAGGGACACGTGACGACATTCATGCAGGAGCTTCGTAAGAACCAGAAGAAATTCGGGAAACGACTCAGTGTCGGCGAACTGCAGATGCGCATCCAGTCAGAGGAGAAATTCCGCGAGGATGACCCTGCAGAAGCCGCGGCCCAGCAGCGACTCATCGAGTCACTCAAAGCCCAGCGCGACAAGCGCTTGAAACGACTATTCAACGGCAGCCGCTAGGCTGCCGTTTCTTTTTTAATCGAGCACCAAGACGGCGCTCTGGCGCTTCCCTCGCTTCAATATCGCGAGATTGTTCTGGAAATCCGATTCTTGGAGGACACGCGCGACATCGGTCACCTTTTCATCGCCGAGGGAGATGGCTCCGTCTTCGATGAATTGACGGGCCTCACGCTTCGAGGCCGCAAGATTGGCTGCGATCAGCGCATCAACGACCGGAAGACCGAGCTGGATGCCGGCATTCGGCGCTTCCTGCGCGAGGAGTTGTCTCGCATCGCGCGAGACTTCTGCGAGGGTTTTCTCTCCGAAGAGGACTGCCGAGACGTTTTCTGCATTCTCTGCTGCCTCGGCGCCATGCACGATCGTGGTGACGGCGCGTGCGAGCTCCTTCTGCGCGAGACGCGAGCCCGGCTCCCCTTTGTGGGCATTCATGATGCTCTCCACTTCGTGGAAATGCAGGAGCGTGAGCTTGAGGAGAAGCTCCTCGACCGCTTCGTCGTCGACATTGAGGAAGAACTGGTAGAAGGCATAGGGGGAGGTCTTTTTCGGATCGAGCCAGATCGCGCCCTGTTCGCTCTTGCCGAACTTCTTACCGGTGGATTTATTCACGATGAGCGGCCACGTAAGCGCATGGACTTCCTTCTCGCTCCTGCGGCGGATGAATTCGACGCCCGCGAGAAGATTGGACCACTGATCGGAGCCGCCGACCTGCAGATCGACGCCGTAGGTGTCGTTGAGATGGAAATAATCGTAGCCCTGCAACAAGGAGTAGCTGAATTCCGTGAACGAGATCGGGGATTCGGCATCAAGACGGTTCTTCACGATATCCTTCTTGATCATCGCATTCACCGTGAAGTGTTTGCCGACATCGCGGAGGAATTCGAGGAGCTTCAGTTTCGAGAGCCACTCGGCGTTGTTCACTTCGATGAAATCCGAGGAGCCGAAGACCTGACGGATCTGCTTCGCGACCGCCTTCGTGTTGTGTTCGATCGTCGCTTCGTCGAGAAGATTGCGCTCGGCGCTCTTTCCTCCCGGATCGCCGATCATGCCGGTGCCACCGCCGGTAAGGATGACGATGCGGTGTCCTGCTTCGAGGAACCGACGAAGGACGATGAGCCCCATCAGGTTACCGACATGCAAGGAGTCCGCACTCGGATCGATGCCGAGGTAGAGCGTGCGCTTCTCACCGTCGGTGATCTCTTCGAGGGTTTCAGACGAATGCTGGTGGACATAGCCACGCTGGCGCAGGAGTTCTGAAAGCTTCATCCCATTAGAAATAGAACACGGACTACAAAGTTCCGCACTCTACTTCATTACGGCATATAAAACCGACCTGTATGAGAAGTTCAGATTTCGCGCGTCCGCGATTTCTAACGGGATACATGCAGCAGAATATAGCACGGATTCAAAAAGCGGGTGTCCGGTAGGACACCCGAGGCTGCATTCGCGGATACGGGAGATGGGCAGGGCGCACCTCTGTTCCGTGTTCATTGCATCATGCGGCCAGCCGGTGTGGGTGGGATGAAAAGAAAAGGCCTCGCTGACGCGAGGCCTGTAAGGTGCGAATGCGGCGAATGCCTCCATAGTGGTGGCAGTTGACTTCAGAGACAGTCCCCCGATTCGTCCCGTGAATATACCACAGATTCATGATGTGTCCATGAAAAAGGGCCATCGGAGGATGGCCCAAGTCACGTGGCTGTGCACTTGCAAACGCAGCGCCGTTTCCGAACTTCGGAGAAGCGCAACTACATACACTGTAGCAAGCCCCGCTAATGCGTCAAATGCGGCCGTCGCGGATATTTTCGCGATGCCTTACTTCGTGCTCATCGAGGCCCATGTAGTGCCCGACTTCATGCCAGATTGTTTCCGCGACCACCTGCGCTACTGAGAGCTCATCTTCTTGAGCAGCATGCTCGATGGGCAGCTGGTAGAGCGTGATGGTATCCGGCATGGTGATCCCGACGCCGTAGTGATCGCCGCGCGCGGTAAGCGGGATGCCTTGGTAGTAGCCGAGGAGCGTTTCGTCTTCTTCGAGACCTTCGCGCACTCTCACTTCCTCAGACGGTTCATCTTCGATGAGAATGGCGACGTTCTTGATCTTCGCGCGCACCCATTCCGGCAGCTTCTCGTAGCCTTCTTCGATCAGCTTCTCGAATTCCTCCCGTGACATCAGCGCATCCTAGTATCACACACCGGGATTCACAAGCTCGGCGAATCGTTTGCGGACTTTCTCGATCTTCGGCTCGATGACGAGCATGCAATACGGCGCTGATGTGTGGTTGGCGTAGTAGTTCCGGTGGTAATCCTCTGCGGGATAAAAGTCCGTTGCGGGAACGAGCTGCGTAACGACGCGCGTGCCGTCGTTGAGGGACTCATCCACTTCCTTGATGATGCGTTCGGCGGTCTTCTTCTCTTCCTCGTCGGCGTAGAAAATGATGGAGCGGTACTGTTCGCCGATGTCGTTCCCCTGCCGGTTCGGCGTCGTCGGATCGTGCGAGCCGAAAAAGACCGTGATGAGGTCTTCGTAGCTGACGAGCGAAGGATCGTACGTGATACGGATCACTTCCGCGTGACCGGTAGTTCCGGCACTCACTTCGGCGTACGTCGGATTCACGACGTGGCCACCGGCGTATCCCGGTTCGACTTTCGTCACGCCCTTCAGCATCAGGAATACCGCCTCCGTGCACCAGAAGCAACCGTTGCCGAAGACCACCTGCTTCATACCGCTTGGGCAACCGCTTCAGGCAGTTTGGGTGAATTGAGCTGCGCGACCTTGTACATGGCAAAAAGCAGGATCGCGGCGGCGAGGTATTGGGTCCAGATGAGCGTCGTGCCGTAGAGGAAGTAGTCGATGATGATGGCGGTCATCGGGAACGCGAGCTCCACGATCGCCGAGATACGCGCAGGAGTCGTTTTCAGGCCGCGATAATAGATCCACAGCGCGAGCATGCCGGTGGAGAGCGCGATGCCGAAGAGTGTGAGAAGTTGGATCCCCGTGACCGCGGTGACGGAATCAAGCTGGCCGAAACCGATCACGAATCCGAATGCCAAGGGAACGGTGAGGAGGAACCGCATACCGGTTACCAAGGTATTGCTGTGTCCGATGAGCACGTAGCGCGAGAAGGCGGTGGAGGAACCCCACGCGATCGCCGCAGCGAGCGCCAGAAGCGCGGCGCTGACGTGTGCACCATCTCCCGACATATTCACGACGCCGTTCGGGAAGGTCATGAAGTATCCGGCGACCAAGGCGAGTGCGGCCCACGGCAGATACTTGGTACTCACCTTTTCCCCGAGCACGAACCACGCCGTGATGATGGTGAAGATCGGCTGCAGCTTCTGGAGGAGGAAGACGACGCTGAAGGAGATGTAATTGACCTTCATCAGTGCCGTCGTGAAAAAAAGCGTCCCGAGGACGCCTGAAAGAAGCGAGACGAGGCCGAGCGCGGTGAGTTCGTTCTTGCTGAGCACTTCCTCCTTCCATGCTTTCCAGAGGAACGGCGCGATGAGGATGGCGCCGATGAGGTGTTCATAGAACACGATCGTTGCCGGCGGGAGACCGTAGAGCGAGCGTCGCAGGATGCCATCCAGGCCCCACAAGACAGCGGCGATGAAGATAAGCAGAGGCCCGTACTGCATAGCGGCAGTATACCGCGAAACGACGCCTATTCCGACTTCGGGCGAAGGAGCGGGAAGATCTGGGATTCGTGGGCGGGGCGATTCTCGAGAAACGCGAATAATCTCTCCGAGACGCCGAAGCCGAAGGCCGGCGGCATGCCGTATTCCATCGCTTTCACGTAATCCTCGTCGAGGCGCTGCGCTTCGTCATCGCCTGCATCGCGGAGTTGTTGTTGTTCTTCAAAGCGTGCGCGCTGATCCTGCGGGTCGTTGAGTTCGCTGAAGCCCTTGCCGACTTCGGAGCCGGCGATAAGAACCTGGAATCGTTCGACGACATTCGGATTCGTCTTCGAGCGTTTCGCGAGCGGTTCGAGATAGACCGGAACACCGACGAGGAATGCCGGGCCTGAAATCTTCTTGCGGAGCTGCTTCCAGAGATTATCGATGGCGCGTGCTTTGTTGGGCGAATCGCCGAGGTCCACTTTCGCGTCGCGTGCGGCCTGGATGGCCTCCTCTTCGGTGCAGCTGATCGGATTCACGCCGAATGCCTTCTCGATCTCCTCGCAGAAATCGACGAGCGGCCATTCTTCAGCAAAATCGACGGTGTGCTCCCCTATTTCGAACGTGTATTTCGCATAGACCGCATTCACGATGTGACGATAGAGATCCTTCGTGAACTCCATCCCCTTTTTCATGTCGCTGTAGGCCTCGTACGTCTCGAGCTGGACGTAATCCTGCAGGTGTTCGCGTGACTGGCCTTCGTTGCGGAAGATGCGGCCGATCTCGAAGACCTTCGGGAACCCCGCGACGAGAAGACGCTTCTGCCACAATTCCAGCGAGATACGGAGGTACACATCCATATCCAGCGAGTTGTGCTTCGTGATGAACGGACGCGCATCGGCGCCGCCGGGGGAATTCTCAAGGACCGGCGTCTCGACTTCGACGAAACCTTTCAGCGTGAGGAATTCGCGGATCGATCGCCAGAATGCGGCGCGGCGCTCGAACATGGCGCGGACATCTTCGTTGAGGAGGATGTCGAGGTATCGCTGGCGCAATATCGCTTCCTCGTCTTTGAGGCCGAACCACTGATCGGGGATCGGCATGAGGCTCTTCGCGAGCATCTTCCATTCCTTTACCTTGAGCGATTGGTGACCGCGCTGCGTCTTGAACGCGATGCCGCTTACCTGTATGAAATCACCGATATCCGCGGCCGAGGCGAAAAGATCGAACAGCGCATCATCGAATTCCCCTTTCTGGAAGACGGCCTGCGCCTTGCCGGTACCGTCGAAGAGATCGACGAACATGATGCCGCCTTGGCCGCGCTTGGACATGACACGGCCCGCGAGGGTGACGGGTGTCGCGGATGCTTCGAGATCATCGAAACGTAGGAGAAAATCTGCAGCGTCGGTGTCTTTTTCGGTTTGTGCCGGATACGGCTCCATTCCTGCGAGCTGGAGGAGCTCCAATTTCTTCAACCGATCCTGCTTGAGGTCGTCGCCGCTTGCCATGAGTGAGAATATAGCACGCTACTCGGCCGCTACGCAGTCGGCGTAGGTGATGCTCTCACCCTCCTGCAGATACGCGTCGTTACCCTTGCCGCGGAATTCGATGGTCTCCGAACTGTTGGTGTAGCGGATGCCGCTGCCGGAGATGGCCTGATTGAGCGTGAGTTGTCGGCCGTCGGAGAGCGTGAGATCGACGAGGTCGCGTACGAAGACCGCGGTCATCGTCTTGCCGCCGCTGCAGGTGAAGGTCGCCAAGGCCTCTTCGCCGCCATGCGCGCTTACCTCGCTGCTCTCCGGTGGCGGGGATTCCTCATGGCCGCGTTGCTGCTGCGGTTTCGGCGGAAGCGCGTCGTTGTGCGCGGTCTCGATATTGAGCGACGTGTAGTACCACAGACTGCCCGAGAGGATGACGATGGCTGCAGCGATGAGTGCGTACATCTTATTCATACCGGAATTATACCCCTTCCCGCTTGATGAGCATGCGTACCGCGACGGCCGTCGTGATAGGGACCGCAAGGACCAATCCGATGGATCCGACGAGGATACGGACGATTTCCGTCGCAAACATCTCGCGGTTGATGGTGAGACCGAGGTTGAGATCGCCCGTCTGGTAGAAAAGAAGGAGGAGCGGGAGGCCCGCGCCGAGATAGGCGATCGCAAGCGTGTTTACGAGTGCGCCGACATGCTCGCGGCCGATGCGGATGGCTCGCTGGTAGATCTCCTTGCGGGAAAGGTCCTTGCCGGCACGGCCGAGTTCTTCCACGGCGACTGCCTGACCGATCGCTCCGTCGTAGAGGACGCCAAGGAGTCCGATAAGGATTCCTCCCAAGAGAAGACCGGCGAGATCGATGGCGCCGCGCGCATTCAGGTTGAGATAGGTCACCTCTTCGCCGCTCCAGCCTTCGAGATGCGTGAGATAGATCGCTGCGTACGCAAGCAGGCCGGTGAGAATGATGGTGAAGATCATGCCGACGACCGCCGCAGACGTCATCCTATTGAAGCCGTGGGTCACGTAGGAGCCGAGCGTGACGATGATCGCGGCGACGCCGATGGAGACGAGGATCGGCGAATAGCCGTTGAGGATGCCCGGCAGAAGGAATGCGCCGATGAATACGAGGCTGCCGATGAGGGCAAGAAGACCGCGCGCGCCTTGTTTGCCGCCGAAAACCAGCGTGACGACGATAAAGAGGATGAGAAGCCCGAGCAGTGCGGGCGTGCGATCGCGCTCGAGGACCGAATAATAGTCGGTGCCGTCGTACGCGCTGGTCGTGTGGTTGAGGAAAAAGACATCTCCTTCTTCGAGCTCGAGATAATCATTCTCGATGATAACCTCTTTGCCCTCTTCGGGTGCTTCGAGGATGACGGCACGGATAGTCTGATGCTTCGCCGTGAGATCCATGCCGGGGATCTGACGGATTTCCTCGGTAACGACCTGGATCACCTCCGCTTTCATCGTTACGACGGTGTCAGCGACGAGTTCTTGGGCGCCAGCGAGACTCGGGATGAGAAGGATGGTGAAGAGAAGTGCTTTCATGGATTCAGTATAGCCCTAGGCGCAGGAGCGGCATATACCGAAGAATTCGAGCGCATGATCGTTGATGCGCGAGAATCGCGATGAGGCATGGAGCGCTTGATGCTCGAGTGGAGAATTCCTGCACCCTTCCAGCTCCTCGATGAGACCGCAGCTCGTGCAGACGATGTGGTGATGATGGCCGTGAGAGAGCTCGAAGCGCACCGCGGTGTCCTTGAAGCGCACTTCGTGGACGATACCCGCCTTCACGAGCGATTGGAGATTGCGGTAGATCGTGACCAGATCGGCATCGGCTTTCGCGTGCAATTCTTCCGCGGTCTGCGGACCTCTTGCCTTGCCGAGCGCATGCAGAAGCGCGAGGCGCTGGGGCGTCGCGCGCAGTCCTGCACCTCGCAATATGATGGCGTGATCCGACATATCCCCAGTATACTACATGCAAATGATTTGCAAATAGCTAAAAGGCGTGTATGCTGCCCGCATGAGCATCACTTTCATATCATTTGCCGCCGCGTTCGCGGTCATGCTGATCTCGTTATCGGGCGTGCTGTTTGCCGCGGGCCCCTTGCATCGTTTCGCACAGCGACGCCTCCCCTATCTCGCATCGTTCGCGGGCGGTGTCTTCCTTATCGTCGTCTATCACCTCTTGGAGGAATCGCTGCATGAGGGATCTGTCGCGGTTGCGGCGGGCGCCATACTCTTCGGTGCGGCATTGATGGAAGCACTGCATCACATCCTGCCGGATTCGCACCATCACCACGGCGTCGATCATGGGCACGCGTATACCTCCATCGATGGACGACGCGTACTGCTCTCTGATGCCTTACACAATGTCGGTGACGGCGTACTCATCGTCGCATCGTTTGCGGCGGACTTCCGTGTCGGTATCGCCGCGACGATCGGCATCCTCATCCACGAATTCGTGCAGGAGATCTCCGAGTTCTTCGTCTTGAAAGAGGCAGGATATTCGACTCGGGATGCTTTGCTGCGGAATTTCCTCGCGTCTTCGACCATCCTCATCGGCGTTGTTATCGCGCTCTACTTGGCTTCTGCTGCGGAAATAGCGCTCCTTTTCGCCGGACTTGCCGCAGGTGGATTCCTTGCAGTCATCCTTCGCGACATCATCCCACACACCATCTCCTCGATACGTACCCGCGGCGGTGGCATCGTGCATCTTTTTGCGGTCGTGGCAGGTATCGCACTTATGGTGGGCGTGCAGATCGCGCTCCCGCATCAGGAACACGAGGAGTCGGGCCTTGAAGACGTGGGCGCTACGACTGCGGTTCGAACTCCAGACACACTGAGTTGATGCAATGACGCTTGCCCGTCTGCGTAGGACCGTCGTTGAAGACGTGGCCTAAGTGAGACTTGCACTTCGCGCAGACGACTTCGGTGCGGTGCATCCCATGCGAGGAATCCTCGACGAATTCGACGGCGCCCGGAAGCGCCTCATCGAAGGACGGCCAGCCGGTGCCGGAATCGAATTTCTTCGACGATTCGAAGAGCTGGTTGCCGCAGGCGGCGCATCTGAACATCCCTTCGCGCTTCTCATTGAGGAGTTTCCCCGTGAACGGAGCTTCGGTCCCCTTTTCGCGCAGCACCGCGTATTGCTCAGGGGTGAGCTTCTGCTTGAAATCCTCTTCGGTGGGCTGCGTATCCATGTAAGCAGTATACCCTTGCCTAGATGACGCTCCAGTGAGAGACTGCGGTCCTCTCGTTCTTTAGAGGAAGAATGAATGCGATTGATCCTTTGTGTGGTGGCGGTGCTTATGCTGAGCTCTGCCGCTGAAGCCCGCTGTATGGCACGGCTTTCAGAGCCGCAGGTGTATGTGGCTGATGAGTGCGACGAATGTGAACAGCTTCTCTTCTCACTTCGAGCGCTTCGGCTGAAGCCCGACGTATGCAATATAACCACCGATGCCGAATGCCGGTCGGTGTACGAGACATGGAAGGAAGGCGATGCTATGCCGCTCACCTTCGTGTGCAATACGCCGATATTCGGTAACAAACCGAAAGCGATCATGGATCAGATCGCGCAGGAGAAGAAAGAAATCCATCCCGATGACTACGACTACGGGGATTGGGATTGACTGCAGCCGCTCCGCAAGGGGCGGCTTTTTCTTGTCAGAACGGGCTCATTGCGTTCCGGTATGGAAGTGGCAGACTTGCGGCAGTCAGGGAGAAAGGAGGCAGATATGCCCATACGCCTGATGGGGACGAGCATGGCGATCGCCCTGCTCGTGTTCACTGCTCCGGCATACGCGGACTTCACGTGCGCGAATCCGAAACGGAAGCTTGATGCGAAGATCTTCGGTGTCGACGTCAGTTGTCCCGAATGCATCGAGGCACGGGTGTTCTTCTATCGCGAAGGCATCCCGTTCCGGGATTTCGATGCCGGCGATCCCGATGTGTGGAAACGCCTACGGGACGGGCCCGGACGCGGACAGATGCCCGCGATCCAAGTATGTGGCGAATGGTTCTTCGGATTCACCGAGGATACCGCCGCGCAGATACTGAGACTCTTCCCGCACACCGTCTGAGAGCGGCCGCCCGAGAGGACGGCCGCTTGTTTTTATGTTGTGGATAAGTCGCATTCTTTACAAATGAAGATGCGGGTGTACTTTTAGGAAAGCGACGTTCGGAATCTCTCCGGAGGTCGCTTGTACTTTTTTGATACGAAAGGAGTAAACAATGTTGGAACTCCTGCTTATTGTTGCCATGTGTGGACCGACTGATCGCATCAACGATCATGCCCGCCAGATTCGCTGCAGAGAACGCGAGGTCTCTCTTATCGGAGCCGATGAGAACATGACCCAGATGCAGTGCTTGATGGTCGCACCGATGGTCATCGCGCAATGGATCGACGAGCATCCCAAGTGGGTGCAGCGTCGTTGGCTCTGCCGTCCGGCGGGACAAGTCGCGAAGATCTAGGCTGGAGGCCTACCATGGAGGAAACAACGACTTACGACTAAAGGGCCGCGACGCAACGACGCCACGGCCCTTTGGATTGAATCCCGCCTTCTGGCGGTTTTCTTATTTCAGACTAGAGAACGACTATAAGACAAACTGGCCGTCGTCGTAGATGACTTTCGTGGAGCCATCCTTCAGATGTGCCGTTACGGTGCGCTTCGTCGTCGAGATGATGTCGGTGTGGACGGATGAATCGTTGTAGCCGAGTTTTTCCGCCATCTTCTTGGTGAAGGTCTTGTGGTTGCCGGCGTAGGTATCCTTGTAGCTCATGCCGACCGCGAGGTGCGTGTTGCCCTGACGGCCGCCCATGTTCTCGTCGAAGAGCGTCTCCGCCATGAACTTGGTGATGCGCGAGTGGCGTCGATCGGTGAGCGAGTATTCGCCCATCTTGTCGGCGTCTTTCGTCGCGATCATCTGCTTGAGAAGCTTCTCATTGGTCTCGGCGGTCGCTTTGACGACCTTGCCGTTCTTCCACCAGAGTTGTATCCCGGTGATCTTCGCGCCATAGCGATAGAGCGGCTGGTTGAAACGGATCCAACCGTTGGTGCCGCGCCAATCCGGCGAGGTGAAGATCTCGAAAGACGGGATGTTGCGGCCTGAGCCTGCGAGCCACTGACGCTTCTCGCCGAGCGTGATCCAGAGATCAGCGTCCTCGCCTTGTACGTGGAGCTTATCGATCTTCGGTGAGAGCTTGTTGAGACGGCTGCGGTACTTCTCGATGTCCTTGTAGACGTTCTTCCATTCCTTGATCGGATCTGCCTTGTCGAGGAAGCAGGCCTTGATGATTTCTCCCCAGTATTCTTCTTCGGTCAGTCCCGCTTCTTTTGCCATTGCGGGCGTGCCGTAGAGCGCGATGGTCCAGAAGAACTTGCCCTGCATCTCCTTCGCGTTTTCCCAATCGCGGAACGGCTTCCACGCGACGCCGCGACGCATGATCTTCTTCGGATCGATGCCTTCGAGTTCCTTCTTATCGTTCTCCGCGATGATGTGGACCGCATGGGTGATGGTATCCACGATGCCGCGGACGTACTTCTCCGGGAACCAGTCGAGCTGATGATCCTTCGCGAGCTTGTAGTAGTCGCGCGAGAAGGAATCCTCGCCCGGATGCGCATCGGGGATGTAGTTCACGATGCAGTGACCGCCGCTCTTCAGGACCGCGTTGCGGACGGCAAGGAGGAGCGGCTTCGCGCTCTCCGGTGCCGTGATCTGGACGACTTCGTTCTTCTTGATGCCTTTGCCGCCGCCGAGGGCGAAATTCACGAGGACATCTGCGTACTTATCAAGGATTTTCTTGTCGGGTGTGTAGGCCATTTCCAGAGCGTACTTCTGAATAGTGAATTTGTCGAGAAAGCCTACACGTTTCGTCGCTGTGCGATTTCGCTATAGATGGAAAGGAATGCGAAGAGAAGGCTGATGGAAAGGGGGCCGAGGAACAGGCCGATCGGACCGAAAAATGCGAGGCCGCCGAGGACTGAAAGCAGGACGAGGAGCGGGTGGAGATTCACTCCCCTGCCGATAAGCTGGGGACCCAAGAAGTTGTCGATCATGCCGACCGCTACGATACCCCAGATGGTGAGGCCGAGCGCAGAACCCGTGTGTCCGGTGAAGTACATAAAGAGGACGGTCGGTATGAATACCAATCCGGTGCCAAGACCCGGGATCAAGGCGGCGATGGCCGTCACCGTGCCCCAGAGGATGCTGTTGGGAACGCCGAAGATGGTGAAGCCGATTGCCGTGAGCGAGCCTTGGATGAGCGCGATGGTGAGGTTCCCCTTGATGATGGAATTCACCGCGAGCTCGAGCTTGTCGGCGATGCTTTCATCGTAGGTGTCTTTGAGCGGTGAGAGATGGACGAGCGTATTTTTCAGTTTGCGGCCATCACGAAGAAGGTAGTAGAGCGCGATGAAGAAGAGGAATGCTTTGAGGAGGATGCTCGCGACGCCGGATGCCGCCGTACCGATGTGCTGGATGATCCATTGGAGTGCGCCCTCCGCGTACTGTGAGATATTCGCAGGGATATCCTGCGTGAATCCGCTTGCGGCAGGCACGTAGCGTGCGACGACTCTTTCGAGATCGTTGGCCGCGGTCTGGATTTCTGCACGAGTATCCCTATCGGAGATCTGCGTGTAGAGACTGCGTGCTTCGATGCCGACCTGCGTTCCGATGATGGTGACGGGAACGAGAATGATGATGACGCTGATGAGGACCGTGATGAGCGAAGCGAGCGAGGGCCAGCGCGGGATGGTATGCAAAATGCGGCGATAGAGCGGATTCAGGATGACCGCGAAGACGAGGGCGAGGACCAAGGGCGCGAGGAACGGCTGGAAGATGAAATACGTGAGGACGAGCGCGCCGACAAGGAGCGCCAGAAGGAAGTACATGCCCAGATGCTGGGTGTGCATGCCGGAAGTATAGCAAAAAACCCCGCTCGACGCGGGGTTTTCATCATGGATGTTATTTCAAGACGTCCCAGATCTTCGGGTCTTGGTCCCGATCTTGTTTCAGGAGCATTACTTCAAGACATCCCAAATCTTCGGATCCTGGCCGCCATCGATCTTGAAGACGGAGACGCCGCGGATGCCGAGCTTCTTGGCGAGCGCGACTTTGTCGGCGATCGCTTGGGAGTCCTGCCACGTCACCATGCGATAGGTCAGGTTGGTGTTGTTGGAAGTGGTGAGCGCGGCTGCTGCGGAGGCGACGGAGTTGTACGCCTGCGCGGACTGCGGACGCGGGACGTTCAGCGCGCTGTCCTTCGGGAAGTACGTGAAGCCTAATTCCCCTCCGGCATTGCGGCCCGGCGTGATGTTGTATTCGTTGGCGAGATCCCAGCCGTACTGCGGATTGAAGGTCCAGAGGAGGTCGTACATGTGCTCGTTGTTCGCGTAGGTAGTGACGCTCCATTCGTAGCCGTAGGTCGGGATGCCGAGCATGATCTTATTCGCTGGAATGGTCTTCATCGCTTCCTTGATGGCTTTCTCTACCCACACGGTGTCGGAAACCGGACCGTAGGGCTCGGTGACTTCTGCCTCGCGTTTCTGGTCGATGGTCTGCTGGTCGTAGGTCATGAAGCGGACGCGATCGCAGTATTTCTTGAGCGCCTCGAAGTCGTTGGCGTATTTGCCTGCGTCGGCCGGCGTGTCGGTGCCGTAGTAACGATCGCTGAGCGGCGTGCGGCTCTCGACGGTGCACTGCACCCACTTGTTGCCCATTGCCGCGTAGAGCTCTTTGAGGAATTGCGAGAAATACGGACGCGTCTTCTCGTACTTACCCTCGTAGTCGATGTCGATGCCGTCGAAATTATTGACCTTCACCTCGTCGACGATCATGGCGATGTGCTTCTTGCGGAGCGTCGGATCGGAAAGGACGGTATGCATCGCATCGGCGTTGGACCACATCACCGTCGGGATGTAGCGGATGTTCTTCTTCTTGGCCTCAGCCTGGAGCGTCGTCCATGGTTCCACTGAGATAGCGGCAGCATCCCAGAGCGTGCCGTCGTTCTGGACGGTATAGCCGAAGGGATTCACCTCTTTGAACGTATCAAGATGAGCGAGTGTCTCGCGGGTGGAGGTGGCTGCACGCCAGTATGGGAGCCAGCCGGAGATCTCGAATTTCGAGGACCACGTGGCGGCGGAGGCCGGTGTTGGAAGTACAACAAAGAGTGCCCCGATAAGGAGCATGGGAACCGAGGCGAGTGCGGTGTTCTTCATAGTTGAAATCTTTACCCTACACTTCAAAAGACGCAGGAGATTCATTTACATTACCGGATATTCCCAGATGAACAAGGAAGAACGTGGAAAACGGCGATATAATCGCTCTAATGCTGTACAAATGGTGGCCGAATCTGCGGTATGCCGTTTTGGGGATGGAGATCGCGTGGCGGAACGAGCCGCACTTCCGCTCGCACGTAATCGCAAGCGCCGCGCTCATCGTTCTTTCCTTCATCTTGAACATCTCAGCGTTGGAATTCGCGGTCATCGTGCTCTCGTGCGGATTCGTGATCGCGATCGAGGTGTTGAATACCGCGCTGGAGGAACTCTGCGACAAGCATACGAAGGAACACGATCCGCATATCGCGCGTATCAAGGATCTGGCGGCGGCGGCGGTTTTGATTTCATCGATCTTCGCGGCAATCGCACAGGCGGTGATCTTCCTCCCGTACATCATCCACTATGTTTCCCGTTGATCTCTCCGTTGCGGCTTCCCTTGCAGCGGCGCGGACTGACGGGCTGACCGCGTTCTTCGCGACGATAACGAATCTCGGCGAGGTGTGGTTCTGCATCTTTGCCGCATCGCTGATCTGCCTCTTCCTGTATGCGGCGCGGCAGCAGAAATTCGTGCCGGAGCTGTTGGTCATATCGCTTGGAAGCGCGGCGACGGTGTGGGCACTCAAGATCTTCTTCGCGCTTCCGCGCCCATCTGATCCTATCGCGCTCATGACGATCGATTCGTTCTCATTCCCGAGCGGACACGCAGCTGCAGCGGCTACGCTCTACGGATTTCTCTTGTGGATGATGCTTGGCACGGGAACGACGGATCGCGTGCGTACGCTCGCTGCCGGTATCTTCTTCATGATCATCGTACTCGTCGGTTTCTCTCGTATGTATCTGGGCGTGCATTATCTCAGCGATGTCATCGCCGGATATGTGATCGGATTCGTGTGGGTCATGATCGGCGTCTCACTCGCCCGATCGAAGAAGTTTACGCGGTTTTTCGCGCGTTAAAGAGTACGAACCACGCCGAGAGGACGAGGATGCTTCCGGCGATGAACGGTGCGGCGATACCGATGACTCCGGATGCGACGCCGGCGATAAGCGGGATGGAGCCCTGCGCGAATGCCTGCAAAGAGCCGCTGATGCCGAGTGCGGCGCCTTGCCGGTCGACCGAGACGCTCTTGGAGACGAGTGACTGGAGATTCGCCATCGTGAAGCCGACCGGAATCGCGATGAACGGCATGATGAAATAGAACGCAAGGAGCGAAGGCAGGAACGGGTATGCCGCTAGGACCGCGGCGATGGCGATGAAGGTCACGCGCAGGATCGAACGCTCGTTGAAGCGGGGAGCTATGAGTCGCAACAGGACGAGCTGTGTGAAGACCATCCATGCGCCGATGGCACCGAAGTATGTCCCTACTGCGGCTTCCGAGACACCGAACCGCTGCACGAGAAGGACGCCGGTGAAGGAGGTCATGAACGCGAAGCCGGACATATAGAGAAGGACCGTGAGGTAGACCGGTCGCGCATCGACGTCATTGAATGCCGCGCGGAGGTTGCGGATGCCTTTGAGGAGGGAGAATCTGTGGCGCACTTCCGCGCTCACCTGACGCGTCTCCGGCAGCATGTAGGCGACGAAAAGCAGATTGATGATACCGAGCGCTCCGGCGAGCCAGAACGGCGAGGCGGCATCCTGCGTGACGCCGGCGATCCAGCCGCCGAGAACGGGTCCCAAGATGAATCCCGTGCCGAATGCCGCGCCCATGAGACCGAAATTCTTTGCGCGGTCCTGTGGTTCCGTCACGTCGGCGATGGTCGCCTGTGCGATCGAGAAATTCGCCGCCGCGAGACCGGCGATGGCACGCGCGAAGAGGATGAGGCCGACGCTGGCGATCGCGATACCGAACCCGAAGACGACTTGGGAGATCGCGAGGACGCCCACGCCGAGCATGAGCAATCTCTTACGACCATAGACGTCGGAGAGTTCGCCCAAGACCGGTGCCGCGATGAATTGCATGAGGCCGAAAAGCGACGTGACGAGGCCGGCGATGAGGAACTGCATGCCCTGCGAATAGCCATGCAGCATGAACGAGTGCGATGCCGGATCGGTAAAGAGGATTGGGATGATCGGAAAGACCATACTGGTCCCGATCATGTCGAGCAGCAAGGTGAAGAAAAGGATCGGGAGTACGTATTTGCGTCGCATATACAAAGCCGGCAGCGCCGGCGAGAGTGCAGTATAGCAAACCGCCCTACGCGAAGCGGCCGAGGCTTTCGCCTCGGCCGCTTCTTCGGCTTATTCAGCCGCCTTTTCCTCCGCGTCTTCCGACGGCGTCGGCTTCACTTCCGGATCGTCACTCATACTCATTATGCAAATTACGCTCTGCTAATGACGACCGTATCAATTGTCTGCCTCTCAGCAGATGAAGTCAAATCGAGGACTACGGCGTGTACACTTCTTCGATCATGATCACCTGGTTGTTTTTCACTGTCACGTTGTAGGGAAGCTTGTTCCAGTGCTGGGAATGGTCGTTGATGAGTGCGGCGAATTCATTCGTGCGGATCGACTGTCGTTTGATGCCGCTTTCCCCCGCATTCCACGTGAGCATGTAGATCGTGAGGTTCGGTGCGAGCGGGATGGTTACCGGCTTCGCATCAGCGTTGCCGATGTAGAAATCGTTCGGGAGACACTCGCTGCGCGTCTCCTCGGTGCAAATACCTGCGGCGATCGCTGCATCTTCCCCTGCAGCTCCCGTCATCCACTGCGCATCATCGAACTGGAGTGTGCTGGACGCGGTATCGAACGAACGGATGTAGCCGAAGTCGATGGCGAAAAGGGTCTGGAAGTTGCCGCGGGATCCTCCGCCTTCAGCAGTTCCCTCTTCGATCTCACCTACTTTGATGAGTGCACGCCCCCCGTCGCTGAAGACACCGATCTCCGTGCCAGCGCCTGCCCACCAGCAGATCGCTCCCGCGAATTCGCCCTGATCGCTGAGGAGTTGCCATTCGGACGCCGTGATGTCGAAGCAGCTGCCGTCCATGGTGCCGATGACGTAGGAGGTGCCGCCATTATTGAGGGTGACGTTCGTCTTCGGGATGCCGTCACTCTCCCCCATCGGGTCGAATTGCCACTGCCACTGTGCGCTGCTATCGGTGGTGGTCGCGAAGACGTTTTCGGCGTCCACGTTGGAATCACGGGATTGCGGGACGACGACGAAGCCCCACCAGAGGCTGATTCCTATGATAAGAAGGCCGACAAAGCCCAGAAATCGATACATAGGGGCATCCTAGGATAAAGCCGCTTCCGGCACAACCACACGTAGTTGCGTCTCCTGTCGCGCTGGTTATATACTTGCGCCACCTTCGTATTCCCTGCGAAGGTGACGTTGATCATAAGGGGCGTCTCCGAGGGGCACCGGTATATCTAATATCCGGTGCCCTTTTTCTTTTGGTACACTGTAGGGAGTCTTGGTCTTTCGCCGCTCGCATCCACACTGCGACGGCACGGTTGAGATTGATCAGCGGGTTTATTTCCCACTGACAAAAGCGGACACTTCCACGTGTCCGCTTTTCTTTTTGTAGGCGGACTTGTGGTCACACATCATTTCCTGCTGGAAATGTGCGCGATCGCACGTAAATCGCTGCTGCGATTTCGTGCGATCCCGGCTCGGGCCAGCCCTGCGCCCTTGCGAAAGCGCACTGCGCTTTCTCACCCGCCTCGGCGCCGAGCGCCTCCGGCCTTGCGAAGCAACGCTTCGCTCGCTTCTCACGCTTTTTTTGTGCTCTTTGGAATCCTCTTATTTGCCCGCGAGCTTGATACCGGAGACCTGCTCGAGCTTCGTCATGAGGCCCGGCGTTGAGTTGAACACGATCGGAAAGGCGAAGAAGAAGAGCGCCGCAGGAATGGAGATGGTCGTGAGAAGAAGCCCGAAAAAGGTAATCATCGGCGTGAGATAGATGCGGGCGCGCACGAGCGCGATCGTGTGTGCATCGTTGTGTCCGGTCTTCACCTCATTTGATGAGAGCGCGTACTCGAAGAGCGCGACCACGATGATACCGAGAACGAGCACATTAAGACCGTAGAGCTGCGCAGCTATCGGGAATTCCATGTAGCGGCCGAGCATGTGGGCGGAAAACGGAATGAGCGCGAGGAATCCGAGAAAGAGCGCGTTGATAAGGGCGAGCGGACGATTCACCGTCTTCACGAGTGTGCCAAAAAAGACGCTATGCGTGATCCAGAACATGATGATGACCGCGAACGAGATCGCGTAACCGATAAGCAGCGGTCCGAAATCGGAAAGGATGTGGATGAGTTCCGCTTCGGTGTTAGAGCTGATCTTGTCGGGAACGAGCAATTCGATGACGAGAAGCGTGAGGATGATGGCAAATGTTCCGTCGGAGAGGGCTTCGATGCGGCTTTTCGTCATGCGGATATCGTACCGTGATGTTGCTCCAGGACCAGTCGGTATCCCCACATGCCTGTGCCGTCGCTGTCCGTGCCTGCTGGCACAGCGCTCACTCTCGGCCCGTCGGCCTGCGAGAGACGGCACATGCATGCGGAGCTACCTCCTCCTTCGCGATTTACCTAGGTAGATACTTCCGTAACTCAAGCCGCTGTTTTTTGTAGTTAGGAAGAGCTCTCTCGACGAGCGCCCAGAATTGCGGTCCGTGGTTGTGTTCCTTGAGATGACAGAGCTCGTGGACGACGACGTAATCGGCCAGTTCGCGAGGCAGAAAGAGAAGCGTGTACGAGAAATTGAGATTCCCCTTTCTTGAGCAGCTGCCCCACAAGCGCTTCGTGTTCTTTATCGAGACCCGCTGATACGGGTGATCGTAGAACTGGTTCCAATATTCGAGACGCTCATGGATGAAGGCGCGCGCTTCTTCTTTGTGTTTGAGATATGCCCTGCGGCCGCTCACGGGAAGAGATTTGAAATCACGCATCCGCGCAACGCTACGCTCGATCCATGATCGATGGCCGCTGAGAAAGCGGTTGATGGAACTCTGCGACATCCACAGCGGCGCTGTCAGGATGACAACGCCGCCTGGTTGGACCTGGAGGCGCATGGTGCGGGCCCTGTTTGATCGCTTCAGCGTGATTTCCACCTCTCTATTGTAGCTGATTGCCCCTCAGGGGCTTTCTTGCTAGGTTTCCTGCAGTCTGTACACAGGAGGAAAACATGTCAGACGCACTCACGGCGCTCTGTCCGTTGGACGGGCGCTATCAGAAGACTGGCGCGAAGCTCGCGAAATACTTCAGTGAGCAGGCGCTCATCTTGTATCGCCTACGGGTGATGCATCGCTGGCTCGTAACGCTCGTCGGACAGAGAGGCGTTCCAACGCCGGAACTTACCGCCGAACAGCACGAGAAACTGACAGACCTCGGCAACTCGTTCGAGGCCGCGGACTGCGTGATCGTGAAGAAGATCGAGACCGAAGGCTACGGCGCCTACAAGCGCACGAACCACGACGTGAAAGCATGCGAGTTCTACCTTCGAATCCTCTTGGAAGATGCAGGGCTCGGTATGCTCTGCGAATGGGTGCACTTCAGCTGTACGTCGGAAGACGTGAACAACGTCGCGTACATGCTTATGCTGCACCGCGGCGTCAGTATCCTTGTGGATAGCACAACGGCTATCAGCGAGGAAATCACGATCATGAGTTCGGACCATGCAGGGCTGGCAATGCTCGCCCGGACGCATGGGCAACCGGCGACGCCGACTACTTTCGGCAAGGAGATGAGCGTCTTCGAACGACGTATCGACCTCCTTATCACCCGCCTCATGGACGTGCGTATCAGCGTCAAATGGAACGGCGCCAGCGGCAATTACAATGCGGCGAACGCTGCACTTCCACATATCGCGTGGCAGACGCTCGCGGAAGGCTTCTGCACGATGATCGTCGAGAAAAATGAGCGCATCGACTTCAATACTCACACGACGCAGATCGAACCGCATGACAGCTATGCGGAGTTGTTCGATCTCCTGACGCAACTCAACACGGTCCTCATCGGTTTCAACCAGGACATCTGGCGGTATGTAAGCGATGACTGGCTCGTGCAGAAAGCAGTCGAGGGCGAAGTGGGATCATCGGCGATGCCACACAAGGTGAACCCCATCGACTTCGAGAATGCCGAGGGTAACCTCGGTATCGCGAACGCGCTCTTGGGACACATGGCGCGCAAGCTTCCGATATCGCGCCTCCAGCGCGATCTCTCGGACTCGACGGTGGAGCGGAACTTCGGTATGGCGTTGGGCTACTGCCTCCTGGGATACGAAGCTATCCTGCGGGGGTTACGTAAACTATCTCCCAACGAGGCGAAGATTGGTGCGGCGCTTGCGGAACATCCGGAGGTGCTGACCGAGGCCTACCAGACGATCCTACGGAGCGTGAACTATCCGAATGCGTACGATGCCCTCAAAGGACTCGCCCGCGGAAAGAAGATCACACTCGAGGATCTGCATGCTTTCGTGCATTCACTGGATGTACCGCAATTCGTGAAGCAGCAAATGCTTGCGCTGACGCCCGAAACATATCTCGGGATCGCACCCGAACTGGCGAGACAGAAGTTGTTCACCTAGAAAATGACCCGCGGCCAGACTATCGGCTGCGGGTTTTCTTTTTCGCTTTCTTCTTCGGTGTGGGGACGTGTTCGGCAGTGATGCGGATGAGATCGGAAAGCCACTCGCGGTCATCAAGAAGGTCTTCATCGATGCGCATCGAGGGTTTCGCGCCGGGATACGCGGCGTCTTCTTCATAGTAGGTGCCGACGAATTTCTTCCCTTCGACGGTGATCTTCACGAACAGCGTGTCATCACACACAAGGGCGATGACTTTGCCTTTTGCATAGAGTGCATATTCACCGAACATCTTACGCGCGGTTACATTCTCGCCGACTTGGTCGAGAATATAATCTACGGTGGATTGTTTGGTAGCCATACCGGCCTGCTTCGCTACTTCACCGAGATGCTTTCGATGATCATCGGCTGGACCGGGCGGTCGTTGGCACCCGTCTGCGCTGCTTCGATCTTCGCGACGACGTCCATGCCGGCCGTCACTTTGCCGAAGACGGTGTGTTTGCCGTCGAGGAAGTTGTTGGCGGCCACGTTGATGAAGAACTGGCTGCCGTTGGTGTTCGGGCCCGCGTTCGCCATCGAGATGGTGCCGATTTCGTTCTTGTTGTTGGCATGGATCTCATCCGCGAACTGGTAGCCTGGGCCGCCGGTTCCCCAGCGTGCCTGCATCGCCTCATCCTTTGAAAGCGGATCGCCGCCCTGGATCATGAACCCTTTGATGACGCGGTGGAACTTAGTGCCGTTATAAAAACCTTCCTGCGCGAGCTTGGTGAAGTTCGCGACCGTGTTCGGTGCGTCGGTACCGAGGAATTCGATGGTAATGTCGCCCTGATTCGTGTGAAGCGTTGCCTGCATAGCTTTCTGGATATTAGTACTAGTAGTAGATGTGCTGGTAACCGGCTGCGTTCCAGCCGCTGCGCCCGTCTGCGCGCCGCGTGCGGCTGCGAACTGATCCATAAAACTCGCAGTCATCGAATCGACGTTCCCGCCCGTGGCCGTGGCATCCGAGCCCGAAAAGAGCCAGACGCCGCCTGCCGCGAGAGCGACGACGAAGACGCCCGCTACGATCGCATTCTGCATTGCGGGAGTATATCAAACGTGAACGGACTAGCCCAAAAGCGGACTCACGTGTACGCCCAGATAATAGGGCCACACGATAAGCGCCAAGACTCCCTTCCAGAACGAAAGCTGGAGGTAGCCGATGGTAAACAGCCAACCCGCGAACCAGACGCCGCCCGAGAACGTGTGATTCTCGATCTTTATCTTTTCCATCTATCAAGTATACGCCTGCCTGCAGGCGAGCAAGACTACGCGGTGCGTAACTCGCTATGCTGTGGAATGCAGTCTCTGCAGCAGATGACTTTAAGTGACGGCTTCTGGCTGTCGTCGCTGTAGAAATCCTCGCTCGCTGTGCCGCAGTAGGTGCACTTCCCGACGACTTCGCGCTTGGCGACGGAGACGACGTCGGTCGTCATGCGGTTGTCGAAAACGAAAAGCGTGCCCTTGAAGCGTGCCCCAGGATACTTCTGCATGTAGGTGTGGATACCGTCTTTCAATTGATGGATGTCCTCGAAGCCTTCTTTCTTGAGAAGACAGGTCGCCTTCTCGCAGCGGATGCCACCGGTGCAGACGGCGACGACTTTCTTTTTCTTGAGATGCTTGATCGCGTCGATCTTCTCCGGCAGGTCGCGGAAGTTGCGCAGGTTCGGGTGTTCGGTCTTCTCGAAATATCCTGCTTCGATCTCGTAGTCGTTGCGCAGATCCAAGACGACGAAATCTTCGCCGCTCTCGTAGAGCTGGTGCAGTTCGTCGGCGGACATCTGCGCGGCGGTTTCCTTGGCGACGTCGAATTTTCCGGCACCGAGGGTGACGATCTCGTTGCGGACGCGGATGTCGAGCGAACGGAATGCCTGGCCTGTACCAGCGCTTTCCTTGAACGGCATGTTTTTGAAAAGTTCGCTCTCGCCCATCGCCTTCTTGTAGGCGCTGATAGCATCGTTGGTGCCTTCGAGCGTGCCGTTGATACCTTCGGTGGCAATGAGGATGCGGCCCTTGAGGCCGAGCTGTTCGCAGAGAGATCGCTGTGCATCGCGAACCACTTCCGGATTCGCGATGTCGACGAAGCTATAGAAAAGGATGACCGTATGCATGGGATTTCAGACTAGCACTATTTGGCGGGAGTAAAAAGAAATACCCCTTGGCGCGCGTACGGGGTGTCGCTACGCCAAGGGGCCCGTGCTCCTCCACATACGTGGGCTAGACGCAAACTCGCGGAGGGACGCCCACTCTAGCTCTGGCCGCTGTGGGATGCAAGGCTACCTACCGCACGAGGCTGACGATGGAATTCGCGAACGAAAGAATGAGATTCAGGATGGTGATGAAGAAATTGATGGTGAGCGTAAGAAGCTGCATCAGGAAGTCGATGATCATCTGGATGAGGGCCATAGCGGAAGTGTAGCATTATTGCTATTGGATAGTACATGTGGTATAATGATGCCAGTGTGAACAACTCAGTAGGTGTGAAATGGCAGAAATCAAGACGGGCGCGGAGAATGTCGGCTCCCTCCTTCTTCAGTACGAGAAACGCCGCGGAGTCGTCATCGACTCCCTTCCCGAGCCCGTACGAGAAGCAGTCGTGAGACAGATCGCTCGCAACCTCATCATCCTCGCGGACATGCAACTCATCGCGCTCGAGAGCCCCAGTCCTATGGAGACCCTCAAGAAGATCGATTCGATCATGGATCAGATGAAGCAAGAGATCGGCCCCCTGCAACGACCGTCGTCCCGACCGACCAACAAGAAGCATCACTGAATCGCGGCCGCGCCCGTTGGGACGCGGCCGCTTTTTTTCGGATCCGCTTGTGTTCTTCTGCTGCTTCGGTTCAAATGAATGCAGACGAAGGAGGTATCCATGGAAAAGATACAGGAATCGGCATTAGTCGGCGTGAAGATCTATCCTCACGCCACCTATATCGGCATCTATCGTCGCGAGACCTATGATGACGGCACGATCAGCAGTCTCGAGATGAAAGACAGCAGGGAGCACCGCTGGATCCATCGAGGCAATCCTGAAAAGATAATCTCTCGTCTCTCGCGTCGCTGACGCGCTGCGGCCTCGCTTTCGCGAGGCCGCTTTTCTTTTGACTTGCAGATACTGGAGACATAGGCCAATCTACAGCCAGACGTGAAATGGAGGAGGAACGCATGTTCACGCGTATACGCAATCTCTGGAAGCGCCTCGAAGACTACCGGAATACGCCCCGCACGATCGGATCGGAGTACACGTCGCACATCCTCGGGGTGAGCGGCAACTTATGGACGGTTGAGTTGTGTCGGGACGGCGTCCCCTACCGTCGGATGCAGGTGCATTCGATCTCGAACCTCCTGCGGCGATATGAATGAAAGACCGAGCGGCGGCCCTCCGGGCCGCCGCCTTTTTTATTGCTCTGAAATGCGTTTGAGTTCCGCGAGTGCCTTCTGCCACATCTCCGCGAACATCGCCGCGTATTCTTCCGCGATATCCATCGATACCTCGAACTCGGTACCCCCGTCTTTCTCGGTGAGCGTGTATGCCTCGATTGCGGGAGTCCATTTTTTTACCTCTTCGCTCGTCGTATCTTCGACACCGTCTTTGATCATGCCGAAGTGTTCGAACGCGATGTGTTCCGGCTTGCGGCTTTCCTTCACATGCGAGAGCATGCCGCCTTCCTTGCCGGTCTCCGGATCAGGACCGGTGAATTTCACGACGGAACCGACCGCGTTCCAATCTCCCTCATATCGTGAGCCACCCTCGTTAAACGGCTTCGTCCATGCGGTATAGGTCGCCGGGGTACTCATTACCTCCCACACCTTTTCGCGCGGTGCGTTGATGTGAATGGATTGTTGCAGTTTTTGCATACGCTAAAAAATGATGAGCGGTTATTTTTTAAGGATACGTACAATGTAGCAAAGCCGTATGAAGAACACCCTTCCGCACGGGCGGAAGGGTGTCGGTTACGCGTGTTCGACGAGCGTATCCACCAGGAGCTTCTGGAGCTCCTCGGGGGAAACTTCGCGTATCTCCATGTGCTGCGCCGGCCATCTGAATCCTCTGATCCGCGGACGGATATGTTGGTTCCAGAAAATATCCTTAGCCGCAGATTCACTCTTGGCGCCGATAAGGCGTGCGAGTGAGATGGTATGCAGTGCGGGCACCGTGAAGATATAGAACGAGCGGCGGCTGCGCATACGGCATACCGATCCGCTGCAGAGATAGATCGGCATGTAGCACCTCGCTTTCTGCCGCATTGATTAGACGGCCAAGCGGGACCGGTGTCAACGCTTACGATGTATACACGCCGCCGCTTCCCGATGCCGCTGCCTGATTGATATAGAGCTGCAAGTAGTACATCGCAAAGATGAGAAGCGGTAGTAATTCTTTTTCGCTGCCTTCGAATATCTCGATCGTGCCCGGCTTGAAGTAGCCGCCGAGGCGGACGTGCGCGATTTTCCTCTCTCCTTTTGAGAGCGTGAATCCGGAATACCATGTCTGTGGCTTCCATGCGTATTCAGCACCACCGTAGGAAAGCGTGGTGTTGCCCCACCAATCTTTCGGCTCGGCGCTGCCGACGCTCTGCCCTGAGGCGTCCGTCATGACGGCGCGGCGCAGATCCCACATGCTTTTCGGCGCGAAAAGGTATTTCTTTCCGTACACCTCGCCTTCCGCCTTGTTGGACCATGCGCTTACCATCACGAGATTGCCCGCCTTCCCGTGCGACGCGTCACGAAGTTCGCGGCGTGGATTCCAGAACGATGGCTTCTCGATCGTGAACGCCGGTCGGGAGTTCATGCATTCATCCTAGCACCTCGCTTTGTTTTGACTATCAGTCGTCGGCATCGATGAATTGCACCGGATCTTCCCCGTTCTGTGCGGCTTCCTGTTTGAATTCCTTGCGCTTTTTCGGGTGGAAATGCGGGATACGCGGGATGGCGATGGAGGCGAGGCCTGCGATGATCGCGATCACGTGATAGCCGAAGCCGAGCGACATGCCAATGGCTCCCGCAAACCAGATGCTCGCGGCAGTGGTGAGGTTCTTCACGTTGGCACCGTCTTTGAGGATGAGACCTGCCCCGAGGAAGCCGATGCCCGAGACGATCTGCGCCGCGATGCGGGATTTCGATGCAGGATCCACCATCATCGAGAGGAAGGTGAAGAGCATCGCCCCGCAGATGACGAACGTGTGCGTGCTGATACCAGCATCTTTACCGCGTGATTCACGTTCAGCGCCAATGATGAATCCCATTGTGACCGCCACAGCGAGATTGAAGAGGAATTGGATCTCCGTCGGGCCGATAAGCGCTGAAAACATATCCATCTTTTATAGCATATGACGCTCACGCAAAAGAAAAGCGGGCATGCTTCGCATGCCCGCGTGAGTTTCCTACCTCCGACGCGTCTTTTTGCGCCTGAGTTCCTTCCGCATCGCGGCTACTGCCGAGACGTTCCGCCCGATCTGCTCCGCGATGTCCTCATCGCTGAGGGATTTGTCCTCGAGGAGCTTCACGTGACCAGCCGGCCACTCAGTACCGTGGCTTCGTGCCGTCGGCACGTTGCCGCTGCTCTTGCGGATGTTGATACCGAGCGAGACACGTCCACCGGCAGAAATCCGATCGCGGATTCGCCGCGAGGCTTCTTCCAGTTCGAGATGCACCTGCATCAGCCGTCCACGTTCTTCAGGCGTCATCTCTGCACTCTCGATGAGAGCGAACGCCTGCTCGACGCTTTGGCGGATGCCTGCAACACGCAGACGGTACTTCTGCACCGTCATCTCGCGCGGCTTCCCTGCCTGGCCGACATAGCGAGCCTGCCGTTCACGGATAAGCTGCGTTGTCTCACCGGCAGCAAGCCCTTGTCGCACGACTTCCTGTGCGACCGCGACCTGCTCTTCGCCGACGATGATGTTCGCGAGAACGACCGCCGTACTTGGCGCAAGAGAACCTTCCGCGACAAGATGCTGGACACTCGGAGCGAGATCGAGAAGCTTGAGCCGATTCCGAATATGCGAGACGTTTTTACTTAACCGCTTCGCGATATCCGACGGCTGCAACCCGTACTCCTGGAAGAGCCAGAGGTACGCATTCGCTTCTTCGAGAGGATCGAGTTCTTCACGCTGCACGTTTTCCGCAAGCGCGAGAACGACGATATCGCACGGACTTGAGACGTCGACGATCACGCACGGGATCACGGTGAAGCCGCCGGCTCTCGCAGCCCGAAGGCGTCGAGAACCTGCAACGAGGGTGTAGTACCCGTCACCACGCTCCGACACGATCACGGCCTGCATGAGGCCGTCGCGCATCGATCCTGCCAGCTCGAGAAGCGCCTCTTCCGAGTACTTCTTGCGCGGCAGGTACGGATCTTCGATGATCCGATCGAGCGCGATGTCACGTAAGTTCCTGCCGACGAACGGCACGATTTCCGCCATTAGTTCCTCCTTTCTGTGCTGAAGGTGACCAAAGACCTTCTGTTTGCATACAACCATTACACTATAGGCGTGTCAAACAAAAGACCGCACCTCGAAAGGTGCGGTCTAATTCTCCTGATCCGAGCTCCTCAGGAAGGGTCGAAGGTGCTTGATGCGACGCTTGGTCTGCCAGACTTTGATGACGGTATCGTAGGGTATGCCCGCTTTCTCGACGGCATTCTCCCAGGTCCCGAAATAACGATACCCGGCCTCCAGCAAGGGACTATCCTCTATCTCCATGTCTCCATGACTCAGAGAATAGCCCGCACGCGCACGCGCACGAATGGAAACGATAACGAGCTTCTTAGACCAATACCGCACGATCCATCCTTTCTTGACGCGATCATACGTAAATCCAGTAGCTTCGATCACCGCCTTCCAACTGCCTTTGAAATGCCGCATCCCCGCCAGATAGAGCGCCTCGTCATCTTTGCGTACCGCGCCGATGTTGAGATCACGACCTGACGCTGCGCGCTCACGCATACGCTCGACGACAAGGGCTTTCGACCAGTACGGCTTCGGTTTTGGAAGTCTTTTTCGTACCTCCGCATACGAAAAGCCGCTCGCCTCGATTGCCTTTTCCAAACTGCCTTCGAACTGACGAAGCGCCATCGATAACAGCGCAGGCTCCTCTCGACGCAGGTCTTTCGAACTGATCGACTTGCCGCTTGCGTGTCGATCTTGGATGCGTCGGATGACTTCAGCTCGACGATCGATTGGCCTTTTGACTTTTCTTCGTCGAGGAAGATCAGTGGCACGCGTAATACGCACAGCTTTCTTCCATCCTTCCGGAAAGAATCGCTGTACGGTCTTCAGCAGTGCAGGATCGCTATTGAGCACATCCAGATACCGCATGGAGAGCCCTGTCTCGATTCGTCGCCGAATGCGATTCATCGCGACCCGACGCGTGATTCGTCGTGTCATTTCCTACCTCCTTTCTTTTGGCTTTCGCCTCTGATCGGACAATACAACGATTCGAGATGGACGTCAAAACATGAAAAAAGCGGGCATCCGGAGGATGCCCGCAGGTATTCATTCTTCTTCAACGCCGCAGATCGCGATGTACTCCTTGAGGATGGCGCGCATCTCGGTGGCCGGATAGCCGCCGACCTTGGTCGATCCATCGTCGCTTTTGCAGACGCGCGCTGCCCTGTCGTTCTTCGCGATGATGCCTTCGACCAGCGTCAGTCGTTTGCGGGCGATCGGCAGCATCTTCGTGCATTCGACGAAGTAGTTGAAGTCGAAGCTCGTCGCATCCGCGCCGAGCACCGTCTTCACTTCCGCGGCAAACCAGTGCCGCTCTTGGTCCTGCGCATCATGTACGCGCGCGATCGCATCCGTACAATCGTCGGCCCATGCGGTCGTGATCATGAGCGAGACCGCCGCCGCTACTGCCATGCGAATCATGTCCGTACCTCCGTGTGGTTGAACCGAGGTGATTCAACCACGCCTGCATAGGCGGAGCAAGCTATCCGCGCTTGGCGATGAGTTCGTCGACCGCCGCGACGATCTCCGAGGGGATGTACTGCGCTTTCTGCAGATACGCATCCATACCCAACTCGGCGAGACGTTCTTTCGCACCTTCGCGGCCTTCGTTGGTGAGCGCGACTTTGATCGCTCGCTTGGCCAGGCCCTCTTTGGTGACGGCTTCGACGAATTCGTAGCCACTGCGACTATCCGGCATGGTGACGTCGAAAAGAATCACATCTGGTTCGTACTGGCCGCTGCGCAGCAAGTCGAGCGCGTTGTCAGCTTTGTAGTAGGTGGCCACTTCATACCCGCGCTTCTCGAATGCGAGTTTGTACATCTCGAGGAGGAACGCTTCATCGTCGAGCATCAGGACTTTGGGCTTCATTTCTCCATTCATGTACCAAATTATATATTGTCAGATGCTTTTTTCGATACAGTCCGGAATTGACATATGCTATAAATCGAAGTATAAAATATACAGGTTGCACGGAGTGAACAAATGACACAGCAATCGGTGGATCCCGAACGGAAAGCGACTCCTATCGCATCGGGATCAATGGCCATCGCTTTAGCTTCAATTCGCAATGCAGAAGCATATTTGCGCTGGCAAGGAGCACAGTGGGTTATTGCACTCAATCTCTCGGCATTCGTCGCTCTTCTCTATCGCCTTTTAGCTAAGCCCGATATTGCAGAGATAATCGTACTTGCTATAGGCTGTATAGGCGTCGCATCACTCGATTAGGAGTGGTATAGCGTGGTGCGAAGAAACGGCCGTCTCTTCGATTTCTGGAATCGGAAATTTGAAGAGCACGAACGACTGAACGGAATCGATGGAGGAATTACGGTGTTTACAGCACCGGAATACCATAATCTTTCAGGTTCGCGTGAACGTCTGCAAAGACGACTTGAACGGATCTCGGTAATATTCGTTGTTGGGTGGTCTGCTGGTGCTATAGTGTTTATAACTCTTGCATTCGTCGCCTTGAAAGGAGGTTCATGATGAAATCGCATGAGATCTTTGCGGTTACGGTCGGAACAATTGGCGTTCTTCTGATGTTTGTGACCCCTGCGCTAATCAGCGCATGGAATCAGTGGAAGGAACGCAAGGATCGTTAACCCACTTCTTCAGCCAGCTTCAATCGAAGCTGGCTTTTTTCTTATCCAAGAAGTCCCCAGCCAGTTGATTCGCCTCGATCTTTCGCGCAGAGGAGCTTGAGGGTCCTCCCTTCCTTTACAAATCGGAGGCCGCTTTGGATTTTGCACTTCGCGCAGCGGCCTTTGGCCTTCTCCCATGCCGCCGCTTTGGCGGCGGCCCCGAGGTAGCGTTCTTCTTCAAGCGCCGCGTCTTTGTCGCGGCGCGCTCGGTCGGCGGGCAGTAGAGAGAATTTGAAAATCTTGCGGCCGTTTTCGGTCACACCCGCCGCATCCACGAGATCAAAGATGCCTTTGTCGAACCACACGCCTGGATCGAGCTTCTCATACACCTGTATCTGGAGCGGCTCTTTGCGTACGCCGTCCTTGAAGGCGTTCGCCGCTTTATAGAATTTCCCGTTCTCGGTCAGCTTGTCGCCGCCATACATGAGGAGCTGGTCGTTCGATTTCCCTTGCGTTTCTTTCGTCGTCGAATCGTGTCCCTCGAAGGAATAGATCTGCTTTTTCGGATTCCATTCGTCGCGGAACTCGCCATCGTCTTTCTGCAGGACGAGGAAGACGCTCAGGAGTTCTCCCTGATGGCGGAAGTTCATGCTCTTCTGCAGCATGATGCCCTCGCGCTCCATCAGCTCGTTGGCCGAGAGGATAGACGTCGCGCGTTGTGGCATGTGCACATCGCCTAAGAAATTGGACATCGGCACAGCGTATCACTCATGTAAGCATGTTGCTAAAACAATCTTTCATTGTATAATGATTACAGATGAAAGGAGGTTCCTATGCGTCATCTTACGAAACACGCGCGTGAGCGCATCCTGCTTCGTACGGAATTGAAGCCTGAGAATGTATTGCAGCTAATCAATGACAGTGCCGCAATCAGTTTGGGCAAAGGTGAAATCTTCGAATACCTGCTCTTTTTCTCCCCTTTCGACCTCTGCTGCAAGATCGCGGTTGTGAGTCATGATTGGGGAAATATCGTGTCTGTTTGGGACGAAGATTTCGATCTACCTGAAGGGATACTTGTGCCGACCGAACGCGACCGTTACAAGGCCAAGAAACTCTATCAAGCATTCACGTTCCGCCGTATCGGTGAAAGACAGCAAACGGCGGAAGGTCTGCCTTATTATTCGGCAACGATCGATGTCGTAGTCGAGGCCAAGACTGTCTATTCGCACGCTGCCGGTGAAATCACGCGTTCTCAAGGCACATTCAAGAAAGAATGCATCAAAGCAATCTGGAAAGAATTGTCGACGCTTGCTAGCATCACTGAAGAGAATCGCGACAAGCTCCACGGATTCGTGCAATACCAGATCTCACTTAAGGCATTGAACGGCATTCAGGACTTCAAGCGCTACGCTATCTCTCATAAAAAGGTCCTCCGAAAAGGAAGACCGATCACTCGACAGGCTGCCGAATAGGCAGCCTGTTTTCTTTAAAACTCTGCGTCGGCTTCGGCCAAAAGTGCATCCAGATCCAAGGGGAGCGAGGTCATCTCCACCATACCGTCGTTGGATACCTTCCACTCACCTTTCGGGCGGTCGGCATATATCTCCACGCCGTTATTGTCCGGATCACGCAGATAGATGGCTTCGGAGACGCCGTGGTCGGCTGCGCCTTCGATCGGATAGCCCGCATTGGCGATGCGCTTCAGCGTGTTCGCGAGGGATTTCCGGTCGGGATACAGGAACGCGACGTGATACATGCCCGCGTATCCCGGCGGCGCCGGCTTCACGCCTTCTCCGTTCCACGTGTTCAGTCCGATGTGATGGTGGTAGCCGCCGGCGGAGAGGAAGACGGCGCTCGTGCCATACTTCGCCGTAACCGCGAACCCCAAGAGGTCGCGATAGAACGCTACCGAGCGTTCGAGGTCGGCGACCGTGAGATGGATGTGTCCGACGATGGGGTGGGTGCTCATATTCTTAAGATTATCCGAAAAGTTCTGAATGGCTGCCAATGTCTATGAGCACCAATATCAAGACTTCGTTTCTCACTTCGTACACCAACAAGAGATCACCTTTGATATGACATTCGCGATATCGCTTTACATCCCCAGTCAGCTGATGGTCTCGATACGATGCCGGCAGCGACTTGCGCGCAGCGAGAGACAGAATCACATCTTCGAGCTTTTTCATCAGGGCAGGTTTCAATGTCCCGGATTTCTTCAGTTTCCGGAACGATCGTTCGAACTGTTGCGTTCTGACGACGCCGTACATGCGAGCATTATAGCCCCTTCAACGCATCGCGCGCGCTATACACTTTCCCCTTCTTCAGAGCATCAGCAACTTCCTTGTCCCATTTCGCTGCTATCGAAGCCATGTTTTTCGTAGGAGTGAATGGCAATCCTTTTTCAAGAGCGACCTGATGGAGAAATATTTTCACACCCGATGACAAATCGAGACCGACATCACGCAATACCTTGCTTGCCGCTTTCTTGGTTTTCTCTTCGATCCGAATGTTAAGCGTAGTCATATGTAGAAAGTATATACATTGTATACACATTGTCAATACACTCACATATTACATACGACTAGAATACCACTATCGTTTCAAAATTGGTGACGGGCGGCGTGTAATCGGGAGAGGTTTCTTCGAAGGTGCGCTTTTGGACGAGATACTTCCCATCCTGCGCGACGATCTTAAAATAGTGCCCGAGACCTGCGTAGTAGCAGATGATCTGATCGGATTTCGGATACACGTCGTCGTCCGGTGATGGATACGTATTGCAGGTGCCATCGACGGTGTCGATCTCCTTCGTGCGCGAAGTGCCGTCGAAATACATGGCGCGCAGCGTGATCTTCGTGCGCGGGATCTCCCCGCTCTCGTCGGTCGAGTAGCTCCAACTGAATGTCGGCTCCCCGTGCGGCACTTCCTCTCCCTGAATCACCGGCTCAACCGCCACATCCACCACAGGCCAGAACGCGTTATATCCCGCAATCACGACAACTGCAGCAACCACGAATGCGAGGAGGTATCTGAGTGCTGTGGGCATATGGAGGCTCATTTAATCACCTTTCTCACCAAGCTGCTCATCGATGCTGGTCGCGGCCTCCTTAACGTCTTCCAATTCCGAACGTATATCCTCCATCTGGCTGCTTAGCTCACCCTCCTCCTGTTCGATCTTAGCTTCAATCAATTCGAGCTTTTCCATCACATCCGCATGTTGCGATTCTTGCGCGTCAATCAGCTTTTCCATGAGCTCGGAGAGCGCGTCAACATCCTGACGGAGCTTCTTGATCTCGGGATTATCGAACATGGCTATAGTATGTACCTTTTATAATTTAAAGTCTTATTTTTGCTCCCCTCCATCTTCGCCGAATAAATGATCCCCAAAAATTGGTCTCGTACGTGGATTCTTAAAAACGGACGTTGGATCTTTATCCTCTTCTACAGTTAGGAGAAAGAGGCCTCCGGTATCGAGAAGAAAACCATTCATGTGCTCCTCGATTACTCTCTTACCTACAGCATCAGATGCCGTCTTTTTGTCGGGAGCTTCGAGAAAATAGTGCCATAGCACCGTTCCTTCAGTCGGGTGAATGATTTCGGCATAGAATTTCATAAGTTCATGCTGGCACAAATGCTTGGAAAGTATTGTATGCTCAGATTGCGGCAATAAACCTGCCAATTTTTCCGCTCAGTTGCAAATATAGAACCTTAACGTCGAAGTATTGAACCTTCAGAAATGCCAATGAATCTCTCGAAGAAGCTCGTCAATTTATTCAAGACACTATCACGTTTCCGCGAGCGCTCTCCACTTGGGGAGAAGCGAGAAACTGGTGGCAGCACCTTTGTGAGTGCTGTCCCCGTTATGGCGACTGCGCCGTCGCGAAAGGCATTTTGAACGAAATTATAGGTGGCATCAGGATCCAGATTTTCATCCTTGATGATTTGGTCCAATTCTTCCACTTTCTTTTCCTCCACATACTTCTGCCAATCCTCGTCCACGACCGAATTCGCATCGAGCGATGAAATGAATTTGTTGATGAGGTCTTTCTTGTTGCGCAATTCAACGCTCGAATCGATTGCCTTGTTGATGTCAATCAAGAGCTCTTTGTTCTTAGTATGGTCTTCGTGGTACTTCTTGATGAGGGCAAGGATGTAATCGATATTGATCTCGATCTGCTTAATGAGCTCCATCTCAAACACCAGATCGTCGTTGATGTTCTCTTTCTCCTTGTCGATGCTGGTACGGAACTCGTTGTACAGATCAATGTACATGCTGTGGTAGTCCTGCAGATCTCGCGCAGAAAGTATTTCGTTTCCCGTGAACTGGTCGAAGGTCACCAAGATATTGCGCAACCGCAATACAGCGCCGTACAGCTTTATGAAGTCCTTTTGGCTCTGTTCACCCATAATGCGCTCGCCCACAGGAAACTTTTCCAGAAGTTCGTCTACCAAGCTCTTGTAGCCCCGCACCTCCTTGTTACGTTCCGTGTAGCCGTTGTAGTAGTCCTCGTATGCTTTGAGAAGCACGATGCCGCTCGCTTCCTTGTCTCCGAAAAGAGCGATTGCTTCGTTGGTAGCTTTCTCTAAATTGCGGAAGCAGACGATATTGCCGAAGGTCTTCACGCTGTTAAGGATGCGATTCGTACGGGAATATGCCTGCAGTAGCCCGTGGAGTCGGAGATTCTTGTCCACCCACAGCGTGTTGAGTGTGGTGGCATCAAAACCGGTCAGAAACATATTGACCACAATGAGAATATCAATCTCGCGACTCTTTACGCGCTCACTCACGTCTTTATAGTAGTTTTGGAACTTATCTGACGAAGTATCGTACGATGTGCCGAACATCGCATTGTAGTCGGCGATAGCACTCTCTAAGAACTCACGCGAACTAGCATCAAGTCCGCTAGTGTCTTCCGAGTTTTCATCAACCATCCCGTCGGCATCCTCGTCGTTGACGCCAAAACTGAAGATTGTGGCGACCTTCAATTTTTTGTCACTGGGAACGTCCGCGAGCTGTTTTTTGAACTCGGCATAATACTTCTTTGCGACATCAATGGAAGACACCGCGAATATTGAATTGAAACCGGCAAGGCGTCTGTCTTTCAGCTTGTAAAAGCTATTGCGCTTTGTCTTTTGGTCGAAGTGTTCGCGTATATAACGCACGATATTCTCGAGTCGTTCAGGCGAAGCGAGAGCTGCCTCACGATCTATACCGCTCACTTGCTTGTCCTCGATGTCTTCCGCTTCGCGGATTGTGGAGACGTAATCAACCTTGAAGGGCAACACGTTCTTGTCCGCAATCGCGTCCACAATCGTATACGTATGGAGCTTGGTGCCGAATGCCTGCTCGGTGGTCTTTAGGTCTGGACGACCACCAGACGAGGCGTTTGCGGCAAATATTGGCGTACCCGTGAAGCCAAATAGGTGGTAGTTATTAAATGCCTTGGTGATAGCGGCATGCATGTCGCCGAACTGCGAACGATGACACTCATCAAAAATAAGCGCTACATGCCCATCAAATATGGTGTGTCCGCTGTTGCGCGCTATGAAGCGGTCGAGCTTTTGGATGGTGGTAACGATGATGCGAGCCTTAGAGTCTTCAAGCTGCTTTTTCAATATTGATGTCGAGGTGTTGCTGTTCGCCGCTCCTTTCTCAAACTTGTCATACTCACGCATTGTCTGATAGTCGAGATCCTTGCGGTCTACGATGAAAAGGACCTTGTCGATGTACGACAATTTGCTGGCAAGTTGTGCTGCCTTGAAGCTGGTGAGCGTTTTACCCGATCCAGTGGTATGCCAGATGTATCCACCTGCCTCTACCGTGCCTAGCTTTTTATAGTTGGTACTTACCTCGATGCGGTTCAAAATGCGCTCTGTAGCCACTATTTGATACGGGCGCATAACCAGCAGTTGGTGGTCGGTCGTGAACACGCAATAGCGTGTGAGGACATTGAGGAGCGTATGCTTGGCAAAAAACGTCTTAGCAAAGTCCATGAGGTCAGCAATCGGCTTGTTGGTCGCATCTGCCCACCAACTGGTAAACTCAAAGCTGCTGCTCGAACGCTTACCACGCTTTGCTGCGCCTTCGTTTGCTTCCTTGATATGCTGCCAGCGAGTCGTATTGCTGTAATACTTCGTATGCGTGCCATTCGAGATAACAAAAAGCTGGATGTATTCATAAAGCCCCGAAGCCGCCCAGAAGCTCTCGCGCTGATAGCGATTAATTTGGTTGAATGCTTCTTGAATAGCCACCCCACGACGTTTGAGTTCAATGTGGACTAACGGCAAGCCGTTCACGAGGATGGTCACGTCATAGCGATTCGCGCGCGCACCATCCTCGGTCGCGTACTGATTTATGACCTGTAACGTGTTGTCATGCACGTTGTCTTTACGGAGTAGGTAGATGTTCTTTGTGGAGCCATCATCCCGTGTGAGATTTTTTATGTAGTCCTCTTGAATGGTTGCTGTCTTTTCTTCAATGCTCTGGTTAGGGTTGGCTATTTCACCCTTAAAGAACCGTTCCCACTCCTTGTCGGTAAAGATGTAATCGTTGAGCTTCTCAAGCTGGGTGCGGAGGTTTGCAATGAGGTCGTCTTCGCTTGTGATGGGGAGGCAACCATAGGCCTGGGATTCGAGCTGCTCGATAAACGCACGTTCAAGCTCCGCTTCGCTCTGATAGTGTTCCGCGCGGTTCTTGTCCGGCGTGTATTCAGCTACGACGGTGCTCTGCGCGTTCTCGGCAACTAAATTGTATTTGTTATTAACTGACATATTCGGGGAAGGTTAAGAGCTTGCCTCGATAGTATTCGTACTGTTTGCGCCGTGCCGAGATTTCCGCCGGGAGACCTTCGGATTTGTCATTCACAAGCGCATCAAACTTGTCCAGAATTGACACAATATGTTCTTGCTCTTCCTCTGACGGAACTGGTACGGGTATCTTGTTGAGGTTTGTTTTGTTGAGCTTTGGTTGTGCTCCTCCGCTGACATAAGATCGTAAATCGATAGAATTCAAATAGATCTCAATCAGACGTCGCATTGCATAACTCTCAAACTTAAGAACATGAGCGTGGTTATTGACCCAGGTCTTTCCTGAAATCGAAAAAGCGATTGGCGTCGTTCTTGCAAGAAGATTGGCTCCATCTTCTGAAACAAGTAAGTAGTCACCCTCAAATATGTAGTCGCTAACATAGTCAACAATGCCGGACGCCCCATAGTAAGGAACGTTTCCAGCCGTCCGTGCTGATCGCGTGACTGGTTTACGCTTTGAGTCTAAGTTGATGGAAATTCTATCGAGCGTCGTCCATCTTACTCTCTCACTCTCGTTAAACGTCAAGAGCTCAGAACGATAATGCTCGTATTGCTTCCCTCTCGCTTCTAACTCTGCTTCTAACTCTGCTTCTAACTCTGTAAAAGCATCGAGGATGCTTGCAATCTCCTGCTGGATTTCAAGTGGCGGAACGGGAATTTTGATTGATGCCAATGTTGCCATTCGTACTCCTTTAAGCGTACTGCCGACCGATTGACTTTGATACTGGTCCTTTGCGATGTCTGAACCAAGGATATACATCAAATACCTTGGCAATATTGTTTCTTGCTTGGGTTTTATGATGAAGACACTTTCACTGCAATTCCAGTTGTTTGTCGGAATATCTGCCAATGCAACTTTTCCAATAGTTCCAATACCAGAAAACAGCACGTCGTTCAATTCCAAGTCAGAGCGGTTCTGAATTATTCTTACAGCTTCATCATTAATCTTATCTGTCTTGTCACTGAACTGAACCTTACCAGAAGTAATCTCCTTGACCGTTACATAAAAATTGGTTGCGTCGGGCGTATTCAATCTGAAATTCTGGCGCGGATTCAATCCTGTCTTAATTGATTTTGTGATAACTCCCAACTCCCTAAACTCCACACCTTTCGAGCATTTTTCAGCAATCAACTTTTCAATTTGACTCTGGTGTTTGGTCATGGTTATTTTTTACCTTCAATATCAGCAACGATAGCGTCGATAGCGTTACGGAGTTCGTTTTGGCGAGCGACAATGTTCGCAATACTCTCGTTCAGCTCCTTGATATCAACTACCTCACGAGTGTCTTTTCCGTCCACATAGCTTGAGACCGAGATATTGTAGTCGTTCTCCGCAATATCATTGTTGTTCACCAGCGCGGCAAAGTGCTCAACGTCTTCTCGGTCAATAAAGGCATCGAGGATCTTTTTGCGATTTGTTTCGCTGAGTTTGTTCTTATTGCCACTGCGAACGAACTCGGTCGATGCGTCAATGAAAAACGTCTTATTGTCTTTCTTACTCTTTTTCAGAACAATTACGCAGGTCGCAATAGTTGTGCCGAAGAAGAGATCCGGCGGCAGCTGGATTACAGAGTCGATGTAGTTGTTGTCTATGAGATACTTGCGGATCTTCTGCTCTGCACCACCGCGATAGAGCACGCCAGGGAACTCGACGATGGCTGCCGTGCCGTTCGTCGCAAGCCACGAGAGCATGTGCATTGTGAATGCGAGATCCGCTTTGCTCTTAGGCGCGAGTACACCTGCCGGAGAGAAACGGGGGTCGTTGATGAGAATGGGATTAGCGTCACCCTCCCATCGGATTGAGTAGGGAGGGTTCGATACGATGGCCTCAAATGGCTCATCGTCCCAGTGCTTAGGGTCTGTGAGAGTATCACCATGCGCGATATTGAACTTCTCGTAGTTGATATCGTGCAAGAACATGTTGATGCGGCATAGATTGAACGTGGTGAGATTGATTTCCTGTCCGAAAAACCCCTGACGTACTTTGTCTTTACTCAGTACCTTGGCGAATTTGAGCAACAGCGAACCGGAGCCGCACGCAGGGTCATACACTTTATTGACTTCCTTTTTGCCTACCGTAGTTATCTCTGCCAGTAGCTCGCTTACTTCCTGTGGCGTAAAGAACTCGCCGCCGGACTTACCGGCGTTGGAGGCGTACATGGTCATGAGGAACTCGTATGCATCGCCGAAAGCATCTATTGAGTTGTCGGCATAGTCGCCAAAGCGCAAACCCCCTATTGCCTCAAGGAGCTTTGCGAGCTTCTGATTGCGTCTTTCTACGGTGTTGCCCAGCTTGCCGGAGTTAACGTCGAGGTCGTCGAAAAGTCCCTTGAGGTCATCCTCGCTATCTGCGCCCTTCGCGGAGCTCTCTATGTTGTTGAAGACGCGCTCAAGTGTTTCGTTGAGGTTCGCGTCATTCCGAGCGTTTTTTGTGACGTTTACGAACAGCTCGCTTGGCAGTATGTAAAAACCTTTCTCTTTTACCGTATCGGCGCGACCAAATTCAGCTTGTTTATCTGAAAGTGATGCGTAATCAAAATCCTTTTTTCCAGCACGCTGCTCCTCTTCATTGATGTAGCTCTCGAGGTTCTCGCTAATGAAGCGATAGAAGAGCATTCCAAGCACGTACTGCTTAAAATCCCACCCGTCCACACTGCCACGAAGATCGTTGGCAATCTGCCAAATGGCACGATGCAATTCTGACCGCTCTTGGTCTTTCGTGACTGCTGAACCTTGTTTGTTCACCATATAGTCGATCTTGATCATTCTAACGCACAAGACTGATTCCCCACCCCAGAATGCTGAGAAAAAGAACCCAGCTGAGAAATTGCACAAAATGCCCATATGCCCCATGTACAACAGCACTCGCCAAGCGCCACAACGGATATAGCAAAAAGAAAGCTGCCCTCAGAACTGCATTGAGCAAATATTCCCACCATCGCTGTCTGTACATTGGGGAATCCTACGCCCAAAATGAAGAAACGCCACTGCTTGTGGGCTTGTGCACACCCCTTGAATTCACTTGATTTTAACGAGGCGCTCGGTTATAATACATGCAAGATCACCACGGAAAACGCCCTTCAAGGCTCGTCCTTGCGGGGTTTTTTCTTTCAGCCCCGCTTGGTATATTCGAGTTTCTTACGCAAATCTGACACAAAGGCCAGATAACCCGAATCGAACTTCTTAAGCAAAGCAGAATATTTTGCTTGGTTCGGGATAAGTAATTTCTCAAACTTCTGCTGCTTGACCAGGTAGTCGACAAGACAATAAAAATCCCCGTCGCCAGTGACGATGACCGCTTTAGAATACTCATCACGATCGATCATTGCCTGTAGCACAAGCTCTGCGTCACAATTACCCTTTGTAGTCCCGTCCTTATAACGTAATGTGGGTTTGAAAATGAGAATATAGCCCTTCTCTTGTAGCGATTTATACAAGTCGGCATGTTTCTCGACAAAACCGATGAAAAGATATGCCTTTTCGACCTTATATTTGTCCTTCAAATACCGTCGGAACCTCAACCAATCAATCTTCCACCCAAGACCCTGGACGGCAAGATTGAGGTTCTGACTGTCGATAAAGGCGTAATTCGCCATACGAATTAATCCTACGCTCAAAATGAAGAAAATCCACTGTTTTCAGGCTAAAGCCCGAGCCAAGACTTGGCTAAAATGGCGCCATTTTAGCCAAGGGCGCCCTAAACTAGCTCGTAGACTGTCCCCGCACGGATTCCTGACCTTTTGAGCTTTCCTTCGCGCACGAGCTGGCTTAGGTAGTTAGTCGCAGTCGCATCGCTCACCCGGAGCAGCTTTTCGACGTCGTCGTTTTTGATGGAGCGCTTGGCTTTGGCGAGGACAATGATTTTCTCCAATTTGGCTCGCTTTCGGAACTGCACTTTCTCGAGGGCGGCGTAGAGGCGATCTTTGATGTTTACCCCGTAGGATGCCGCGGGAGCGGCTATCGTATCGGGGGTGATTGCTGTCGGATTGGTTGGCGGTGAGACAGGGTCGGGCCCCTGTCGCAAGGCCGGACCAGCTTGGCTGGGAGGCGGGGTCGCGGAAAATCGTTCCGACGATTTATCTGTGACCGGGTTAGACGGCGGCCGTGAGGGTTGCGGCACTTCTGGTGCGGGAGTTTCCACCGGTGGGATTTCGGGAGATGGCTGGACAGCTTCGGGAACGGGAGGCGGCGGCGAAGCCGCCGCCGGGCTCTCGACAACAGGCGCGGTCGAAGTCGGAGTCTCTACGCTTACGCCTGCATCCGCGACGTCGCTCATATATGGATTATACGCCTCATATAAAAAACCGCCGCAGATATTCTCTGCGACGGGGAAAGAGCGGTTAGGCTAGTTTCGCGCGATGGATGGCTTCGGCGAGCTTCGGATCAGCCTCGTTGCAGATGCTGTCGAAGTAATTGTTCTGCACCATGTTCTGATGCTGGTGCAAAACGACCTGCTGTGCGAAATGGACGCTGTTTGCGTGTTCGCAGCTACGGCAAAGCCATGGCCCGAGCGCGACGCCGTTGCGAACGGACTTCGCGACCTGGCTTTCCTCGACCGGTTTACTACATTCGTCGCATCGAGGATCAGGAACGGGAACAAAGTAATCAGCCATAACAACCTCCTGTTTTCCTGGAGCATCCTATCTTCAAATAGAATAAAAGCCACCCCCGCATTGCTCCCGTGTGGTAGCTGTGGTTTAGTGCCCCCAGCCTGAACCTTAGGAAAGGATGAGGACATGGGCTGGTTTCCATTATTCCTACGTCGTAGCGCGCTCGGGAGCATCTGCGGACATCCGACGAAGCTCAAAGGAACGCTCTCGGCATTCGGCGAGACCATCAAGATGAAGATCAATCTGAGGGAGGACGGCTCGACGCCGTACTGCCTCGATTGCCTCGCGAAGATGTCCATCCGGTGCGGATGGTGCGGCAAGCCGATATTCATCGCCGACGTCGTCACGCTCTACTCGCCGACAACCACCGAGGAGTTCAATGCCCGATGGAAGGAGGATCTTCCCTTCACGCTCGTCGAGGATGCCGCGACCGGATTACGGCTGCCGGAGACGGCCGTCGTGTATCAACCGACACAGGGTCGCACGCGACCAACGATCGTCGGGTGCGGGCGCACCAGCTGTGCCGAGAGCGGCGCCGATTACGCCGGCACTTGGCTTCCGGGGAAATTCGGCAAGGGATACGCGCAACGTATCCGGACGCCGTATGAGCAATTGCTCAACGCCGAAGCCGGGACGATCACGAACGTACGATAAGGCATGCGGCCGCGCTCCAGCGCGGCCGCTTCTTTTTTACAAACTTTCAGCGAGCGTCTTGAAGTTATTTAAAATCGCCTGCCAGCCACCGATCTGGAATTCGTGCGGATTCTCGCTCTCCGGATCAAAGGAAACGCGGACATGGGTGCTATTGCCGAGCTCTTCAAACACGACCAGCGCTTTGCGGCCGTCGCTCATGGTGTACGCGATGCGCTCCGGCGCAACAACTTCGTCATACACACCGGTGAAATCAAAGCCCTCGGAGCCATCCTTGGCTTCCATGCGGGTGAGGAACTTCCCTCCTTCTTTAAGATCATTCTCGGCGCGCGGCGCGTGCCAGGTATCGTCAGCATGCGCCCACTTCGTGATGAACTTCGGATTCGTGTAGGCCTCCCACACCTTCTCGCGCTCGTTATTCACGATCGCTTCTACCGTAAGCTGCGCCATAGTGCGATCTTACTGCTTCACGAGCGACTGGCGGATCGAGTCGAATTCGCCGAGAAGCGCTGGCATATTGAACTCACGCACCGTGCCTTCTGGGTAATTGCCGATCGCCGTCGAATGGATGTGGTAGCGCACCGCGGTGCACGGCTTGCTGCCCGTGAGGGCGAAGACGTACTCGTCGTAGCGATTGCCTGCACCGGCATCGCTCGAAGTCGCGACGGAGTACGAAACGGCACCATCAGTGACCGGTACCGCCTTCACGTTGGCCGCAAGGAAGATGTCTCCCGTGCATGCATTCGCGCGCGGAAGCTGTTCGACGGAAATAAAGCTATCGGCGGAGAGATTCGTACCCGTGGCAACCTGCGCCGGAATGGTGAACTTCACGCCGAGGATCGGCTTGGTCGGCGAGACCGAGGTGTTGGCGAATTTGTCATCGACGGTGTAGCCCTGCGGATACTTGATCGAGATACCCATGGTCGTAGAAGCGAATTCACCGCGCTCGTCGGTGACGACGGGAGCCTGTTCTACCGGCGCGGGAGCCGGTTCTTCCGCGGGAGCACTGTTGGAAATCGCCTTCCAGGCGAGGAAACCGCCCACTACTAATACAAGAAGGATGGCACCGGCGGCGATCGGCGACATGTTGCGGCCGCGGCGCGGGTTGCGTTCCTGTCCGAATTCATCTGGCATGGCTTCAGTATCTCACTCCCACTCCGGGCCGCAACCCTTTTGAGTCTTGACGCTTCATCTCGGCGTTGTACGCTAGCCGGAGAAAGGAGACGAACATGAATCGTTCTGAGTGCCGTAAGGCGATTATCGCGCATCTGCCGGTAGGAAGCTGGATGCGCGCGACCGAACTGCGTGCGTATATCGCGCACGAACTCGATACCGACGACGTGCCGCTCTCGATCTTTTCCCTGATGAACGACCGTGCCCGGCTCGCCGCGCTCGATGTCCCGTCGATCTGGAAGATCTGGCGGGAATTGCGGCGGATGCAGAAGGAAGGGCTCGTAGTATCGCGCCGGACCACCCGTTACCGGCTGAATCTGCCGGTGGGATACGTGCGGGAATGGAAGCTCCAGCGCGTCTGCCAGAAGCGGATGGTGCTCGAGACGCCGCCGCGCTACTCGGTCGTCCAATGAATACTGCCCGCCGTCGAAGACGGCGGGCATTTCTTTTTCATTTGACAATCACCCGTCGCACCCTACTCTTGGCAGAGGACTTTGAGAAAGGACATCCGATGTCAGAAGCCGAAGTTCTTGAGAGCGAGTTGGAGAGATTCATCCTGCCGCATCTTCACCGGTTCCGCTCGACCACTATCGCAGAATTGCGGCAATGGATGGCGGAATGCAGGAAAAGCTGTAACACGTGGCCGCTGTCGGCCTCCATCGTCGAGAAGCTTTTCGGCGAAGACGCCGCCCTCGCGTGGGTCGGCATCCCGAGCGAAGATCATCTGCAGAAAGCACTCGACACGCTGCGCGATCGCGGCGAAGTCGAGAAGATCAGCGGTTCGTGGCGGCTCACCCGGATCGGCGCGCTCATGCGCCGGCTCGAACAGGTCGAACACGAGATGGATGAATGCAAGCCGCCGACTCGATAGCCACCGCCCGCCGTCTTCGACGGCGGGCTTTTTTTAGAGATACTGCTTCGCGTATTCGATCATCGCCTTCTCGATGATGCGCAACCCTGCGCCTTTTTCGGTGGCTTCATACACCCCTTCGTCTGACTTCGCGATAAGCCCGCGTTTCTTGAGCGTGTCTAATTTGAGGGTCAGCGTGCGCGAGGAGATGCCGTTGAGCCACTTTTCAAGCTCGGAAAAGCGCTTCGGACCCTCCGTGAGAGAGCGCATGATGAGCATCGTCCAGGTATCCGAGAGGATCTCGGCGACTTTCGTCGTGGGACAATCGCTGCGCGAGGTGCTGCAATCGTCGGCGCGCTTTTTCATCGGGGCTTTCGTCGTCATGGAGAGAATATAGCACGTCGAAGGTGCTTTACAAAGTACAGTAAATGACGCCGAACGCGATATACACTTTACATTGTAAAGCATACGCGCATACTTACCTTCTATCACTAACCCTACGCACCATGGATTATGCAACGCTCGCCTCTGAGGCAACTATCACGAAGACGGCTGAGAACATCACGCCGCGAAATTTCATCCCTCATGTCGTCGCCGATCGCGCGGCAGCACTTACCCTCATCAAGGAACTGATCCCTCAGGGTGCATCGGTGCAGACCGGCACCTCGCGCACGCTCGAGGAGATCGGCTTCATCGATTATTTGAAAGACGGTGAACATGGATGGGACAATCTCAAGGGTACAGTCGCCAACGAGAAGGACCCTGCTACGCAGACAAGGCTTCGCAAGGAAGCGACGATGAGCGATTTCTACCTCGGCAGCGCACACGCACTCACGGAAGACGGCGAGATCTACATCGCCTCGAATACCGGCAGCCAGCTGCCGAATGTGGTCTTCAACTCCCCGAACGTCATTCTGGTGATTGGCGCACAAAAGATTGTCCCCGACAGGGCGCATGCCTTTGACCGCATCGAGAAACACGTCGTCCCGCTTGAAGACGAGCGCATGATGCAGGCGATGAACGCCCATACCCAGTGGTCCAAGACCTTCGTCTTCAGCAAGGAGCCGGCCTTCAACCAGCGCCAGATCCACGTCGTGATCGTGAAGGAAAAGCTAGGGTTCTAGCTCCATCATTTCCGGCATCGGTCCGCGCGGCGGGCCACCTCCTTCTTTGCGCACCCCGAACGCTTCAATGACGCCGTCATCTTCCCTGCCAGCAATGAATACGATGTCTCCCACCCTGAGGCCCGTGGTCGTCGCGCGGCGATCATCCATTGGCAGAATGATTTCGAGGGTCGTCGTCGCGTTGCGGGTATCTTCGACGGTAATCACGTTTCCCTCGATAGCCAGGATAGTGCAGCGACAGATCCCGCTTCCGCGCGGATGCGGCCGATGCGCATCATCATAGAATCCGCGCATCGGCGGCGGCAGGTGTTCGCGACGCTCCTGGAGCGCCTCATTGAATTGGGCACGGTCGAGCACGAATCCGAAGGCGAGTGATGCTACCAGAAGCACCGCAAGCAGGTGGAGTATCGGCACACGATAGCCGAAGCGGAAGTATCGCAAGAGCCACTGCAATACGGCGATGAACGCGATATCCAGGATCAAGAGCAACCACGGGAAGAAGGTAAGGAACGCACGTACGCCCTGCGGCCCGAATGAGAGTAGCGCCGTCTCGTTGCCGATGCGGATCGAGAAGAATATGAAATTGAAGATGAATACCGTGACCGCGACGATCGCGACCGACACCACGGCGAGAGCGGCGACTTTGAGCGAGAAATATACACGCGGCGTCATCCCCACGTTGCCCGCATGGATCTCTTTGAGAAGCCTGTCTTTTAGATCGCTCATATGATGTCTCGTAGCGGTTCTCGTAATGCCTCCCGCAATGCCTCCTTCGCGCGGCGCATGCGGATTCCCACCGTTCCCATCGGGATCTGCAGCACATCCGCCATGTCCTTGTAGGACAGCTCTTCGTAGTAATGCAGCACCAATACCTCGCGGTACTTCGGGCTCAACTTCTCCAGTCCGGTATCAATCATAGCGCGTATTTCCTTCAATTCGCGTTCCGTCTCCGCCGATTCGTCGACCACGTGATGTGCAAGAAATGTATCGAAATCGATATCAACTGGGCCATGCTGATTCTTTCGCAGATGATTAGCAAATGCATTGTGTGCGATGCGATATATCCACGGAGAGAATCGTAGTGACGCATCGAAGCCCTGGATACTGCGGTAGACACTGATGAAGACATCTTGGACGACGTCGGTGATGTCGTCGGCGCGTGCGATGAATTTGGTGCCATAACGGTGCAATTTCTTCTCGTAGCGGTCGACCAACTCGCCGAACGCGTCGATATCCCCGCGCTGCACGCGGATCGCTATCTCTTCGTCGGTGAGGGGTGTCTGGTCCACCACGCTATAGTACACGCGAACCTTCATTTTTCTTTCACCTATCTTTCAAAGGGAAAAGCCCCCGATCGGGGGCTTTTCGCATGAGAGAACCCTTACTGTTGTGCCGGTGGCTCCGGAAGATCATCCATGATCTGTGTCGCCGTCACCGAATTGCCCGAGACCGTTCCCTGGACGCCGATGCGATCCCCGACCGCGATGTCTGAGATGCTGCCCGCAACCATTTTCTGGACCGTCGCGCTACCGGCGTTCACCGTGTAGCTCTGGCCGTCCTTGCCCGTCACCGTGATGGTATTCCCATCGACCGCCGTGACCTGGCCCATGACGCCATGTCCGCGCCCGCCTGGGCCGCCGAAGCCATGTCCGCCTTTCGGCATGCCACTCATGACTTTCGTCGCGGTGAGTGTCGTGCCATCAAGCGTGCCTTCTGCCATCACATGACCGCCGACCGTGACGCTCGAGATGTCCGACGAAGCGCCATCTTTTATGAACGTCGCACCGCTGGCATCAATGGTGTAGGTGCCGCCTTTGCGCATATCGTTCACCGTGATCGTGGTGCCACTCACCGCCGTGACCTCGCCGCCGACGTGCGGCGTCGATTCATCGAACATGTGGCGTTCCTGATTCGTGTTGGTAGAAGTGTCGGCGGAAACCATGCCGACGTATCCCGCGATACCGCCACCGAGGAGCATGAGACCGCCAAGGATGGGGAGCGTGATGAATTTCTGAGAGTTCGTCATAATCGAATGTACTAGTTTTCTAATGTGGAGGCGTCCCCCGCACGTATCTAGTACACCCCTTCTCGCCGGTTTATTTCACCTGAGCCACCGCCGGCAAGACGATGACGAACGTCGTCCCCGCGCCAAGGATCGATTCGACGCGGATGGTGCCGTTGTGGGCTTTCAGTGCCTCCTTGGTGAGGAAAAGGCCGAGACCCGTCCCCTCCTTCTTGGAAGCCGCAGCGGCAGCAGTGCGCTCGTATCCCTTGAAAATGCGTTCCTGATCCTCCTTCGCAATGCCGTTGCCTTGATCACTGATGCTGATCTCGTGCATGCCGTCTTTGAGCATGTACGCCACCAAGACGCGGGTGTTCTCTTTCGTGTATTTCACCGCGTTGACGATGATATTGAAGAGGATCTGGCGCAGGTACTCCTGATTCGCATGCACCGTGATGCCTTCGTGGAGCTGTGCATCCATTTCCAGCCGCACGTTGCGCGCGGCGGCCGTGAGCGCGAGATCGTCGAAAACCTCCTTCACTGCCTTGCGCAGCGGCACTTCATCGCGGCGCAGTTCATTCGCCTTCCCTTCGAGCGCATTCACCGAGAGGAAGTTGGAGATGCGGTAGATGAGATCGACGGTGTTCGCGTAGGATTTGAGCACCATCCCTTTCTCTTCTTCCGGTATCGGATTCTTCGAGGTGAGGACGCTGCCGAGCGCCCAACGGATGCCGGTGAGCGGCGAGCGGATCTCATGCGAGGCGATGGCGAGGAATTCCCCCTTCTTGCGGACGTATTTCAATTCCTGCTCACGCGTATACCACGCGAAGCCGATGAGGAGCGCGATGAGGAACGAGACGATGAACGGGATGCTCGCGTAGAAGAGCGCATTGCGCAGATATTCGTCGGCCGGCACATCGACGCCCAAGAGCCCGACCACCTGCCCGTACTGATCATAGATAGGCGCCGAGCCCGAGACCCACGTGCCCCAGCGATCGGTGGTCTGTTCCGAGTAACTCTTCCCCGTCTGGAAGACGCGATGCATCATCTCCGACGCTTCGTCGTAGGTCTGTCCGGGCGGCGAGTAATCCTCCGAATCGGAACGTTCGGAATCCATATAGAAGAAGAGCATGCCGTCCGGCCGCTGCCCGACGATATAGATGAACCGCACATCAGGGTTCGCGAGGCGCACCAGCTGGAGCGTGGCCTTCATCGCGCGATAGCGCGTGTCGTAGAGATCCGCTTCGGTTCCGCTCAATTGCTTCAGGTTCTCGTAATCCACCATGAGCGCGATGGTGTTGGTGCGATCAAGGATGTGCTTCTGGAGGTTCTGATCGACGCGTTCATACACGTAGAAGCCGCCGGCCGCGCCGATGATAAGCAGCACCGCCATGATAGAGAGGTAGGGCAGGAACGGCATCGTGCGGACGTTCGAGGGCGTCATCATTACGGGAAGTATAGCGCCGCTTCATGCACGCCAGCCGGGTTATCAAGGCATGCCTTCGCACATCTCGTTGACTTTTCCTCGTGAGACGTTTTAATACGCAGCGACTGCAACAACCGAAAGGAACGACTGTGACAGTCAGAACGATTCCGCTTCCCTTACCTCCCCTGAAGAAAGGTCTTCGCTATCGGCTTTCAAAGCCGGTACAGTCGAGCTTCAAGTGGTACAAGGAAGTGATCTACGACGGACGGGTCGACGGTCGCGATGCCATGTGGGTACGCGGCACACCTGATAGCGGCGGGCCGGAGAACCGGATTCTCCTGTTCGGCCCGCAGATCAAGGACATCGAATTCCATCCCGTTTGAACGCGGCCGCCCCGGAAACAACTGTTTCCGCGGGCGGTTTTTTCTCATACTTTGACACTTTTCTATTACAATGGCATTTTAATGCCAGCTTGATCTTGCAAAGGAGGTAGGCATGCATCGGCTGTTCCTGCTGGCGCTTATCGTCAGCACACTTTCAGTAACCCCTGCGCAGAGTGTGAATCTTCACCGCAAGCATGGTCCGGGTTGGGATTGTTCCTACATCACGACGGGAACACCCTACAAGGAAGCATGCCTCGCGTGCGAAGCACAGGGCAAGCAATTCGACCAACGAGGAGATGGCGGCATCTGCGTCGGCGGAGGTACTCCGAATTTCCCATCGCCCCGCGATGCGGATTACGGAAAGCGGGAGAGTCCCCGCCAACCGCAGTACTCGAGTCCGCAACGGCAAACCACGAAAAAAAGACTCTGGGGTGCGATAGCGGGATCAGTCGATCGCCAAACAAACGGCGGCGTCAGATACTCGATTGCTTCCTCGTTAAACTACAACTCGGAATCTGAAGCTTCTGCAGCAGCACTACAAGGCTGCCGGAGCAAAGGCGGCAAGAACTGCGAAGTCTCTACGTTCAACAACGGTTGCGCGTACATCGCCGGCGGCACTTCCAATACGGGTGCCGGGTATGGTGGTTCCAGCACTCGTGCAGCAGCAATATCCAAGTGCCAAAGCCAAGGACTTTCGTGCAGCGATGTAGTCGGTGGCTGTGTAAACCAGTGACAGAGGCCCCGCGGAACTATTCCGCGGGGTTTTTATTTTGAAAACCCCTTGGGCATCGGAGCGGTGTATTTGACGCGCCATGCGAAGGCGGAGCGCTACGGCAGGACCACATTCTGGACACCGATCGACTACGTCGTTGATTTCGATTCCGAAGAAGAGGTCGAGATTATCGAGGAATGAGCGGCCGGAAGCGAAAGCTTCCGGCCGCTTCTTTTTCGCGGGTTTGACATATGGTGTGGAAATGTTTTAATCCATCCGGACTGAGAACCTTAACTGGAAAGGCACAACGATGGAAAATCAGAAGTCATCTCGATGGCTGACGACGTTCCTCATCCTCATGGCGAAGTCCAAATACATCGCCGTCGCCGCGAAGACGGTCAAGATGATGAAGGTCGCGAAGCCGTTGGTGACGGTGATAACGGTACTCCTCTCCGTACTCGCGTACGGCTGGGCGTATGGCTCGTGGTATTTCGCCGCGGGTCTCGTCATCATGATCCTGATCCACGAGTTCGGGCATGTCATCGCGATCCGACAGCAGGGTCTGCCGCCGGCACCGATGGTCTTCATCCCCTTCTTGGGCGCGGCGATCTTCGTCCCGCCCCTGAAGACGCGACACACCGAAGCGGTCGTCGGCATCGGCGGCCCCCTCTTGGGGACCGCGGGAGCCGTCGCCGCGTTCGCGCTCTGGGCGATTCTCCCGGGCGAAAACCCGATGCTGCTTTTGACGAGCTACGTCGGCATGGTGCTGAATCTGTTCAATATGATCCCCCTCAGTCCGTTGGATGGAGGAAGGATCACGCAGATCTGCGGACCATGGTTCAAAGCGGTGGGCTTTATCGCTCTCTTCGCGTTCACCCTGATGGCGGCGCAGCCTGCGCTGCTTCTCATCTGGATCCTGGTCTTGGATGGATTCGATCGCATGCCCGGGCATACACGCCCGATCATCGCTTCGATCCTTCTCGTGACCATGAGCGGACTGATGCTCGCCGGATTCGGCCACCAGCCGTGGTGGCTGGACTGCATCGATATCGTGCTTGCTCTTTCGTTCACCGCCGGATTCTACTTCCGTGCGCGAAACCCCGGGCTGTTCACGCCTCAGACCTATGAGGATGAACGCACGATAACGTCGCAGGACAGAACGCGATGGGCTGCGGCATGGATCGCCTTGGTGATCTTCCTCAGCGGCATGATGGCGGTTCAGATACCGTTCATGCCGAAGGAGATCAAGCAATCGATCGAAGCCAGTGAGCAGTGACTCCATGAAGCCCCGGATTCAACCCCGGGGCTTCTTCTTTTTATCCAAACACTGCGGGCGGCGGCGCTTCGAACATCAGGCGCACCCCGGATGGCAACGTGAGTGCAATCGAATGCGCATGCAGCATGACGCGATCGAATCCATGCGTCGGCATTCCGGCGCCGTAGATACTGTCTCCCACGATCGGGTGGCCGATGTGCGCGAAGTGCACACGCAGCTGATGCGTGCGTCCGGTACGCGGCATGGCTTCGATGAGCGTCATGCCGTCACGCACTTCAAGTGATTTCCAATCCGTAATCGCCGCTCGCTTCGAATCAGGCGGGCACTCCTTCGCAAACCACTTTTTAGGATTCCCTCCTTTATCTATCTCTGCACTGATGCGTCCCTCGCCCTCGAGTTTTCCGTGCACCAGCGCGAGATACTTCTTCTCGACCCTGCGCGCCCTGAATTCAGCCCGCAGGTATTCCCACGCCTCCTCTGTCTTCGCAACGATCATAACCCCCGAAGTAGTCCGATCCAATCGATGTACAATTCCCGGCCGCGGGATCGATTCGCCCTGCGGCGAGAGCCACGGCTCGCCCACGTCTTTGAGCTGCGGCCATCGTTCAAGCAACCAATCGACGAGCGTCGGCTCGTCGGTGCGCCCATCGGAATGAACGATCAGGCCCGCCGGTTTATCCAGCGCGATCAGCAATTCATTCTCCTCGATGATGCGCGGTTCCATGACCTGAGCATATACAAAGATGCCGTCGAACGCGATGCGAGGCGTTCTTGACGCTCAACCAGGAGAGGCGCATCATTGTGCCCAGAAAGGCAGGTGCCCATGGATACGATCATGCTGTTCGCGATACTTGCGCCGGACGAGACCCCGGACGAAGCGGTTCCTCTGTGCGTGTATTCAGAAGTGCTCTGGAATTGGATACCGAAGGAGAGGACGCTGACCTGGATTCCGGAAATCCGTGAGTTCGTACGGGTCGCATCGCTTCGCTATCCGCGAGGAGACTACGGCCCCGAAGCCCCGTTGGCGGAAATCGAATTCTTCGTGACCGCCGCTCAGATACGGGAACTCGCGACGATCGAGAACTGGGAAATAGGCTGAATGCCCGCCGGTGCAAACCGGCGGGCGATTTTTCGTAAAAAACAAGGCCGCAGCAAGCTGCGGCCTTTCGAGCATAGAAACGTGTTGACGCTAGTCTTCGTCCCTCCGCCGACGCTGTTGGCTGGCGTGATGTACGGCATAGCCGTCATCATCGTCATCTGAACGGACCTTGATGCACGGTAGCATCACCGGCTCATCCATTCCCTGTTGCATCTGCGGTGCCGAAAGATCAGACTTCCCTTCATGCTGCATGAATTCCTCCCTGAATGCAGCCTCACGTCAAACGCCACGAGCATACTCTGCCCGTCCGAGCCCGTCAATCAAGCTATCCCCGGTGCATGAATCCTGCATGAGCACAAAAAAGGCGGGCCCTACGGGCCCGCCATGGTTATCATCCTCCACACCTGGATCACGCTCTCCGTAACGCCGATGTTGTACGCCAACACCAGACTGATGACGGTCGCGAAGAATCCCGCGGCCAGACCCTGCATCGGATCATTGGTCACGAAGGCGATGAGGAAACCGAGTGCGTAGAGGTTGAACGCCACCAGCGCCAGCTGACCATTGATGGTCTCCAGACATCCGGCTTCGATCTTCGGCATGTCGACGTAGACAAGGATCGCCGCAGCGAACATCGCCGAGACGATCACGCGTGAGTAACTTGCCATTACACCCTCCAAAAGAACGAGACGGCCATTCTGCCTGCCCCGAAGGCCTGCGTCAAACTACTTCCCGTCCTTGATCGCATTGAGTATCTTTTTCACTTCCTCCATCTTCGCGTCATCGATGACCGAAATCGCGATCACGTTTGTGTTCTTTTTCTTGAGCTTCTTCAGCTGATCCTTGAGATCCGCTTCGGAGACCATGTCCATCTTCGAGAGGAAGAGCTGCTCCGGCTTATCCAGAAGCTCGGGATTGAACGCTTCGAGTTCTTTGCGGACGATGTCGTAGTCGCGCACCACATCATCGCTCTCCGCGGATACGAGATGGAAGATGCTCTTGGTGCGCTCGATGTGGCGGAGGAACTTGTCTCCCAACCCTTTTCCTTCCGAAGCGCCTTCGATAAGCCCCGGCACGTCGGCAAGAATCAAACCGTAGTAGGCACCGAGGTGCGGCTCGAGCGTGGTGAACGCGTAATTGCCGATCTTCGAGTGCGCGCCGGTGAGTGCATTGAGGAGCGATGATTTCCCCGCATTCGGCAAGCCGATGAGTCCCACATCCGCGATCATCTTCAATTCCAAGCGGAATTCGAAGCTCTCGCCGGGCTTTCCTTCCTCCATGTTCATCGGCGTGGTGTTCGTCGATGCGCGGAAGTGGAAATTACCGCGACCGCGGTAGCCGCCGTGCGCCACGAGGTGCTGCTCGCCCTCCTTCGTGATCTCAAACGATTCACCGGTCTCCAGCTTGGTCACAACGGTTCCCGTCGGCACCTTCAAGATGAGATCTTCGCCACGCTTGCCGTCGAGAAGACGCGTCGAGCCGATGCCGCCGTCTTCCGCCTTGAACTCCTTGTTGTAGCGGAATTGCAGAAGCGCCGAGATATCGTTCACCCCTTCGAGGATGACGTCACCGCCGGGGCCGCCATTGCCGCCGGTGGGGCCGGTATTCCCCTTGGTGCGGTTGAAGCCGACGATCCCGCCACCGCCTTCCCCGCCCGTGAGGCGCACTGTTACGTCATCAATAAGCATGCGCCGATACTAGCACATATCCTCCAAGAATACGCAAGTCCGGGTCGGAGCTTAGAACTGGCTGTCGTACGTGTTCTCGATGCAGAGGCGACGCACGGAAACCTTCGTACCCTCTTCCGCGAGCTCGTAGTATTCGCGCGGCGTGTTGAACCAGAGGCGCTTCTTCTCGAAGTCCATACCCGCGACGTCGGTGAGCGACGGGACGTTACCGACCGGATTCGTCACGAAGAGCGACGATTCCACGCTGTAGCGCAGGCCCGTCTCGCTCGGGATGCCGTAGGCCATGATGTTGCCGGTCACCGCATCCACGATCGCGTGGCGCTTACAATTCTCACCGCATTCCCAATCAACCATGACGAAATGCCCCGCGAAATTCGGCCCCTTCGCGACCGCCTCATCGATGATCTGCTTCGACTGGATGGCCATCGGCCATTTCTCGGATTCGTAGTTCACCGCGGCGATCGGGCCGGTGTACGCCTCCTTTGCTTTCGCGGTTTCCGGATTCGCCTTCTCCCATTCGGAGATCATGTACTGGCAGGAATTGATTTCCGGCTTGGTCTGGACGTAATAGAGGAACGCGCCCTCCGCGAGGACGACAAGCGAGACCGCAAAGAGCAACAGTTTCGCGCCTTTCGAGAGTTCAAAGAAGTTATGCATGCAGAGTACTATGCCGCTTCTTCCGAAGCGGCACAAGTTTCCTACCCTATCCTGAAATGGTCTGGTTTATCGCGAATCCACCTCGCTTCCGACCGACTTGCGGCGGGAACCGTTCTTCGTCGGCGCGGATACAGGCTTCCCTGGCCACATCCGCTGGACGAAGTTCCAGACGACCTTCGCGACGAGGAGAAGGAAGAGACCGTACACGAGCCACTGGAGGACGATGAAAATGAATCCGATGAGGCCGACGGTCGCTGCCTGCAGTGCCGCATTCGCATCGGTGATCATCTCACGCACGGAATTCTTCCACGAATCGGCGATGTGTTCCTTGTCGAGATACTTGTTCTCGTACGCGCTCACGTTGAAATAGGTGTACGCCAATCGATCGAGCTGCTCTGCCTTGGCACGCGCCAAGCGATCGAGCTGCGTGTTGATCTCGATCTTCTGCTGTGTCAGGCGCTCGATGAGCTGGATCTTCGAGTCGATGATGCGGGAAAGGCTCTCGGCGTCCTGATTCGCGCTGGCGACCGATGATATATCGTCGTATGCCGCGAGTGCTTCGGCGAGGGTATCGTCGATCGCACGGCGCTTGTTCTCCAAGACTTCCGTCTCCGAGGTGAAATCGTCGACCTGGTTCTTGATCGTGTAGGTGTTCTCATTCAGATCCTTCGGATTCATCTTCTTCAGGAAGGAGAGGATCTCGGATACGCGGGCGTGTTCAACCTTGAAGCGGTAATCGCAGCCGCGATCGTGATCATTGGAACTCTCGAAGATGACGTAGGTGTAGGTCTTGAGACCCGAAAGCTGCGCACAGGTCTGATCGCGGTTCTGTGTCTCGAAGCTCGCGCTGTATTCGGTGACTTCGTACTCTTCGGCAGTGTTACCGCTTGTGTAGCCGCCCATGGGAGCCGGATACGGCATCGAAGCCGGCATGCTGGCGACATTGCGCGCGGAAAGCGTCGCCATCTCGCCGCCGTAATAGGAATCTTCCGCCATGTCGTAGGAAGCGACGCCGCCGCCCATGCCCATCTGCGGTGCCACTGAGAACGCGATTCCCTCGCGGCCGAACGATGCGCCGCCGAATGATTGCTTTACGAACGCGAAGACGAACGATGCGAAAATGAGAACGACGATCGCAACCGCGATCGCTTTCACGATATTCAAAGGCGTCCACTTCATTTCCCTGAAGAAGTGCATGCGCGCAGTGTACCGCGCTTCACGCGCGGTACATCACACGATCATCCGTATCTGTGGACAAGCTAGCGCGCGATCTCCAACACACGCATGAGTTCCGACACATCGTAGACGTCCCACTGGTCGGTGCTGAGGTCTTCCACTTTGACGATCTCGCCGCCGACGGTGATCTTCGTGCCGACATTGAGATTCGCGCTGCCACCGGCCGCGATCACTTCACCGAGATCGAGCGCGATGAGAGAACCGTCTTCTTTCTTAAGACCCGGCGAGCATTCCTTCGTCTGGGACTTGTCTTTGCGCGACAGGCACGCGTACGTTCCTTCAAGCACGCTCACCTGATCCGGTGCTGGCGTGTCATCGACGGTCGGCGACTTCGGCGCACCCATCGCCTGCAACACCAAAAGATAGCCGCCCGCGAGAACCGCGAGAGCAACGATGACGATTAAGAAGACCTTGAGCTGTGCGTTCTGTCGTGATGAAGCCATATTCCCTAATACTACCAAATAACCCCTTTCCCGCGAGGCTAAACACTTCTAAAGGAGGGAGCGGCGCGGGTCGCTCTCGAACTTGTCGTTACTGACAACGTATCGGCGACATCTCCTGCGGTATCCTGTGGCTGCTCACATATCTGCTGCGCGAGGTTCTCGAACGACCCGCGCCGCTCCCGACGCCGCTACCGCAATTGGGCGACTTGCTTCGCGATCTCCTTCTCGATTCGGCCTTCAAAAAGGCGCCACATCAAAGGCAGTTTCGCGTTCATGATGATCTCCATCTCGGTGATCTCGATGGTGCCGGTGACGTTCTTGCCCTGCAGATCAACGTCGAAATGAAGGGTGTCCCCCTGCCATTCCTCCTTATTGATCTCAGCCTGCCCCTTCATGTGCGGGCGCGCCTGTTCGAGCGCGTCTTTCACGCGCTGCTTGGCTTCGGTCTTGGTAGTCTTGTGCGGTACTTTGAAATGCATGGTCCGGTGAGTTCGATTTCGAATCCTTCTTTGCCGAAATCATTCGCGCTTCAGTCCACCTACAAGTAAGCGTGAATGATCCAGCTCCGTTAAGCATGGCACCGTAGAGGCGATTCGAAATCGCAACTACTGGGCATCGCGCCAGTATACCGGATGAGTGATGACGCGCTAGAGCGCGATACCGAATGCGAACCCGATGCCGTACGTGATCGCCATTGCGATAGCTCCTCCCACCACGACGCGCATCGTCACGTGCGGCACATCCGCCCCGCTCACCCGCGCGCTGAGGATTCCGGTAATCGCGAGTGCGATGAGTACCGCAACGAACGTCAGTGGTATCCGCCACGAACCGGTCGGCAACACTACCGCGATGAGCGGGATGATCGCACCGGCGATGAACGAAGCACCTGATGCGAATGCCGCGTGCCACGGATTCGTAAGGCCTGAAGGATCGATGCCGAGCTCCGCATCGACATGCGCCGCAAGCGCATCCTTCTTCGTGAGCTCGCGCGCGACGAGATCCGCCGTCTCTCGGGAGAGCCCTTTCTCTTCGTACAGCTTGGTAAGCTCCTCAAGCTCGGCTTCCGGCATATTCTCGAGTTCCCACTTCTCTTTCGCCAAAAGCGCTTTCTCGGTGTCCCGCTGGCTGCTCACCGAGACGTATTCGCCGACCGCCATCGATAAAGCGCCGGCAAGAAGTCCGGCGATACCCGTGATGAAGATGTGTTGCGGATCACTCGTTGCGCCAGCGACGCCGACGATGAGCGCCGCGACGGAGACGATGCCGTCGTTGGCACCGAGGACGGCGGCACGCAACCAATTCGTATTCGTTCCGGCGCCGCTTCCGTGCGGCTCAGGGAAATGGTGTTCTGACTGCGGTAATTTCATAGTTATCGGCGCGGGAGCTGATCGATGAGCGAACGCACGTAGTCCGACAACTCGCTGAACCCCGGGATGATGCCGAGCACGTTCAGGATCCAACCGATGAGGGCCACCGCTACGATGCCTCCCACCAGCGCACCCGCACCGTAGAGGACGCCGTTGATGAACGAATGCTTCGGACTCGCGGTGCGCTCACGGATCTCGACGAGCTCCTTCTTGATCTCCTTGAGCTGTTTGATCTCTCCGTCTCCTGCCATGCGCACTACTATAGCTTATTTCCTGCCGATAAGGGCGAGCTTCTCCTCACGCGAAAGCTTCTTCAAAGCCGCCTCGCGCACGAGTGCCGCACTTCTATCCTTCTTCCCCTCCGAATACCGCAACCGGACGGGCCGCCGCGATTTTGTATACCGCGCGCCATTTTTCGCTTCGTTATGTTCCTTCACGCGCTTCGCGACATCACGCGCGATGCCAGTGTAGAGCGAGCCGTCACGGCATTCCACAATATAGACGTAGAATTTCGACACCTATTCAGGATATCGACCGTGGTAGGATTCCGCAATGAGCTTAGGGAATCGACGCTGGGATGTAGTGGTGATCGGCGGCGGTCCCGCAGGGATGATGGCAGCAGGTCGCGCAGCCGAGAAAGGCGCGAGCGTGCTCTTGGTAGAGAAGAATCCGATCCTCGGCAAGAAACTTCTCATCACCGGCGGCGGTCGCTGCAACATCCTCAACGCCGAATTCGAAACCCGCACGCTCCTCGAAAAATATGGCGAGGCAGGAAAGTATCTCGCATCTCCCTACGCATCATTCTCGTCGCAAGATGCCTACGAATTCTTCGAAGGCCGTGGATTGCCGCTCAAAGTCGAGAACGAGAAGCGCGCGTTCCCTATCACGGAAAACGCACAGACCGTCCGCGACACCCTCGTCGGCTACATGGAAGACGGCAATGTGCAGATCGAGACGCGCTCACCCGTCGCCAGCTTCGTCACGGAAAACGGTCGCATCGCGAGCGCGCGACTCAAGGACGGGACCTTCATCGACGGCCGCGCATTCGTCCTTGCTACCGGCGGCAAATCACGCCCCGAGACCGGTTCCACCGGTGATGGCTTCAAATGGCTCTCCGAACTCGGTCACACCGTCCGTACGGCCGATGCGGCGCTCGTCCCTATCAGCGTCCACGACGCATGGGTGAAGCGCGCCGCCGGTGTCGCACTTCCCGATGCGAAGCTCACGCTCTTCCAGTACGAGAAAAAGCTCAAAAGCTTCCGCGGCAAAGTCCTCATCACGCACGAGGGCCTCAGCGGCCCCGCGATCCTCAACGCAAGCCGCGAGATCGGCGAATTCTTGCAATACGGCGACGTCGTCATCGATCTCGATATCCAACCGAACCTCGGCTACGAGAAAGTGAACAGTCTCTTGCAGAAGATCTTCAAGGAAAACGACACGAAAAAATTAAAAAACAGTCTTAAAGAACTCGCGCCATCCGCGCTCATTCCGATCCTCCTGCAGCTCTCACTCATCGACGGCGAGAAGACCTGCAATGCCGTCGCCCGCGAAGAACGCGTCCGACTCATGAAGCTCGTGAAGCACATTCCGGTGAGTGTGAAGGGTCTCTTGGGCCTCGACAAAGCGGTGGTGACTTCCGGCGGCGTCATCTTGGACGAAGTCGACACCCGATTCATGCGCTCGCGCCTCAGCCGCAATCTGTATTTGGCCGGGGATGTATTAGATGTAAACCGTCCCTCGGGCGGCTACAGCCTCCAGCTCGCCTGGACCACCGGTCGCATTGCGGGCGAATATGCGTATACTGCGCACGAAAACGTATGAACCGACCTTCTCGACCTAAACGTAGTCGTCCGAATCGTTCGATGGGGCCAGTCCGTCCTTCCCGCCCAAATCCCCCTGCTCGTCCTCCTCGCCCAACCCCTACGGAGGGCTACCCGATGCGCATCAATAAATACCTCGCCCACAAGAACCTGTGCACGAGGCGTGAGGCGGATGAACTCATCGCTGCCGGCAAGGTCCTCATCAATGGGAAGCCCGCCAAACTCGGCGACAAGGTGCACGAGAGCGACGACGTGAAAGTCCTCTTCCGCGTGAAGAAGTACCGCTACTATGCCTACCACAAGCCGCGCGGCATCATCACGCATTCCCCGCAGGAAGGCGAGAAAGAGATCGTCGAGATCATCCCCGTAAAAGGCGTCTTCCCTATCGGCCGCCTCGACAAGGATTCCAGCGGTCTCATCATCCTCACCGATGACGGCCGCATCACCGATAAGCTCTTGAACCCCGAATTCGCGCACGAGAAGGAATACATCGTCACGACGAAAGAAATGCTCAAATCGAACTTCAAGCAGCGCATGGAAAGCGGTGTGAACATCGAAGGCTACACGACCAAGGATTGCACCGTGGATGTGCAGGGCGAGAACAAATTCTCCATCGTGCTTACCGAGGGAAAGAAGCACCAGATCCGCCGCATGTGCGCCGCGCTCGGCTATGTCGTCAACACGCTCCAGCGCGTACGCATCATGAACATCTCCCTGAAAGGCCTCCAAGCGGGCCAGCACCGCCCCATCCAAGGCGACGAGCTCGCGACCTTCCTCAAGTCCCTCGGTCTCTAAATGCAAAACCGGCCGTGCGGCCGGTTTTCTGCATTGCTCGTAGGGCTATTCCGTCGGTGCTTCCGGAGCTGCCTCCGGTGCCGGGGTTACCTCAGCCGGTTCACCTGCAGGAACCTGTGTTTCGTCAGTCATAAAGATTGAGAAGTAAGGATAATATGCCCAGTCTAGCATTTCAGTCCCGCTTACCGAAGCGAAGAAACGTGTCCTAATTCTTCGCGAGATCGAGTGTCTCGTCGATGCGGATCTGCTTCACGAATTCCGGCACGTGCGAGACGAGGATCATCGCGCCTTCGTACTGATCGAGCGCCTTCGCGATGACCGGGAGATGTCGGAAGTTCATATGATTTGTCGGCTCGTCGAGAATGAGAAGTCCGGGTTTGAGCAGCACGAGTCGCGCCAAAGCGACCAGCCCCTTCTGCCCTTCCGAAAGGTGTCCGATCTTCGCGTGGATCATGTCCCCCGTGATAAGGAATCCCGCCGCCGTCGCGCGCAGCTTCTCTTCCAATTCGATCTTCATCGCCTTCGCTAATTCCTGATACACCGTCTTTTCGAAATCGAGGTTTGAGAAATCCTGCCGGTAATACCCGACACGGATTCCCTTCTGGATGACCGCACCCTCCGCGGTTCCGTTCGCGATGCTCTCCAGAAGCGTGCTCTTGCCGATGCCGTTCGGCCCCGTCAGCAAGAGGTGCTGCTTCTTCTTGAGTTCGAGATGTTTCGTATGCTTCTTCGGCTTGTGATCCTTGAGCGTCGTGTACGAATCGATGGTGAGAATCGGCCCCGCAAGATCCTCCTGCGCTGGGATCGTGAAGCCCTTGATCGTCTTATCTTCGCGACGCACATCCACGACATCCTCCTCCGCCTCCTCGATCTTCGTGCGCATCTTCTTCGCCACCAGACGCATCTTGCCGCCCTTCTGCGCGAAGAAGTTCATCTTCTCCTTGCTCGCGGCGATCGTCTTCTCGAGCTGCGCATTTTTCATGTTCTCCTTCTCGACGCGCGCCGTGATGTCTTTGAGCACATTCGTGTAATTTCCTACATACTGCTCGATTGTGTGCGTATGCACATCGAGATACAGGACGCCCTGCGTGAACGCATTCAAGAAGTCGGCGTCGTGCGAGATGACGATGACCGACTTATCGTAGTCGATAAGGAATTGCGTGAGATGCGCGATGCCTGCTTTATCCAGATTGTTCGTCGGCTCATCCAATAGAAGAAGATCCGGATCCTGGATAAGCGCAGAAGCGAGGAGCAACCGCGCCTGCTGTCCGCCCGAGAACGATTTGATGACCCGCTCATGCATCTTCGCGTGCCCCACCAGATTCACCACTTCCAGAACTTCATCGATGCGCGGATCGATGTCGTACACCTTGTGGTCGAAACACTTCTCGAAGAATTCGCGCACCGTGAGATCCATCTCCGCGCGCGGGATGACCTGTCGCGAGAGCGCGATCGAGAGTTTCCCCGCGCGATGGATCTCGCCGTCTTCCGGCTGATGCTCGCCGGTGATCAATTTGAAGAGCGTGCTCTTTCCCGCACCGTTCTGACCCATGAGCGTGAGCTTCGAGCCGCGGCGGATACCGAACGAGACCCTGTCGAGGATCTGCTTCTTGGCGCCATATTCATATGAGACGTCCTCGAAACGGACGATCGTTGCATCATTCGACATGACGACACACCTTACCATGTTTCGCAAGTATCCGGGAGGTGGTTGCTGCATCCGCGCATCTGCTACACTTTCTGCGGAGCAGCTCTTAAAAAGAAAGGAGTCCCCAATGATGGACGCACTGCTCGCTATCATGCTCATCTCCCTCCTCGTAGGGGTGAGCGTGGTATACGCTTCGGTCGCTGAATGGCTCCTGCATAAGTACGTGATGCACCAACCGTTGGGAAGGTTCACCTATCCCTATAAGGCTCACGCACTCACGCATCATGGCCTCTTCAGCGGTCTCGACTACCACCTGACAACCCAGAGCAAGGACAAGGTCCGGATGGCGTGGTGGAACGGCCCCGTCATCGTCGCATTAGGCATCGTGCCGTTTTTTACGGTGACGATGGTCTTCCATCTGTATGGATGGACACCGGGCGCATGGCTGATCTTCGGATCAGCGCTCGTCGTGGCGTCAGCATATTTCGCCACCTACGAATACCTGCACTGGTGCATGCACGTGCCGAAGGGTCGGTGGTTCGAGACGACGCGGATGTTCAGGCGGCTCAACGGCCACCACATCCTGCATCATCGGTTCCCGAACAAAAACCTTAACGTGGTTCTGCCGCTTGCCGATTATCTCTTCAGGACGCTCGTTGCGCGCTCCCCCGTGAGATTCGCACAAGTGCGCGGTCCGTCCGTTCCGGATCTGCAACCACTGCCTGTCTGACTAAAAGACCGCCATACCGGCGGTCTTTCTTTTTAAAGCTCCGTGAAATCCGTCACCGAGAATATCCCCTTGATGTCGTACTGCTGCCAGCGATCACTGCTCAAGGTCTCAACCGGCGTGAAGATGCCGCTCGCCGTGAAGCGATCTCCCACGGTGAGCTCCGACGTCTGCGACGCAAGCGCGAAATCAAGCGCGTAGTATGCCGTATCGGTCCTGATGCCCGCAGCACACTCATCGGTCTGCACGCCGGAAGTATCGCGATGCGGGAGACACACGTATTCGCCTTCAAGCGTGATGCGATCCGGCGTCCACGCCTCGCTTGCGCCGTGTTCAGGGTCTCCGAAATTGAACGGCGCATTCTCAGCATCCGGCACCGGCGTGCAGCTCGTCTGAAGCCCCGGCGCGGTGATGACGATCGTCTCGCCGTTGCCGGCAAGCACGATGCCATCCCCCTCGTAGCGGGCGTTCGTCCCCGCGACTTTCGTGAGGATGTTCCCGGCATCCCCCGATTGCAGATAGATGCTGCTCATATCCGCTGCCGGCGACATCGTGAATCCGGCGCCGTTGTCGCAGCTATACGCATACGAACCGGAAGAATACGCCGACATATCCGCCTGCTTCGCACCGTAGATGTAATTATTGAACCAGAAGAACGCGATAAGAAGCACCGCGAGAAGGACGCCGAGCGTCGTCATTGTTCGATCCATATCGCCCTAGTATACCGCCCAAAACAAACAGCGCCCCTTTCGGGGCGCTGTTTGAGAAAGCGACTATGCCTTGCTGATCTTGATAGCGTTCGGGCCCTTCGGGCCTTCCGCGATCTCGAAGCTGAGCGTGTCACCTTCGCGGAGCGAGTCGAAAGAAACTCCCTGCAACTCCGAAGAGTGGAAGAAGAGATCCTTCGCCTGACCTTCGACCTTGATGAAGCCGAAGCCCTTGTCCGTGAGACGAGCGATAGTTCCTGTCTGCATGATGCTTTGGGAAAGTGGGTAAAGTATCAAGTGCAGTTGCTGGAGTTGGAGGTCGATCCCTGCTTCTCTGGATCAGCCCTGAAATTGATAAGAAGAATGATATCAAATTATGCGCGTTTGTCAAACGCTCTCTGCGCTACGTTTGCGCGGTATCATTCTGAAAGCGTGCGGTACGTGCGAACGGGATTCGCACCCTGTAGGCGAAGCAACGTCGGTACTCTCTCGGCAATCCCCTTCGCCATCACTTCCGGCTGATCGACGATGACGGCGCAATCCTTCTCACTCATCATAAAGCTAGTTTCCACGATCGCCGCGAGCGTCTGTGGATGCACTGCATGGTGATAGGGTCGCCAGTTAAACGCATAATAGCCGCTCATGCAGCGTCCGCTTTGCCAGCGAAATCCCGGCGGGGCCCTGATATCTTGAAACCGTTCACGCTCGCGCTCGTCGCGCCGTCGGCGTGGATCGATATGAACGCGTCCGCAAGATAAACCGTCGGCACCGTCGCATCGAGAAGATCGATAGTAACGTCTTCGGCATCGAGGATCGCCTCCACGCGGCGCGCGATATCCAAGACCCTCTGCTGTTCCATGTAGCCGCCGCGTGCGCCCGTCGGGGCTTTCAGTCCATCAAGTTCCTCCAGCACCTCCTCGAGATTCCAGTGCCCTGCCTGGATGCGACACGCGACGGGCCGTTGCGTTGGGAAGGGTTTCCATACACTGCCGACTCTTCCGGCGTCATGTCCACCCAGTACGATGTCACAACGAACTCTGCCTTCTGCACTGGCTCAGGAATCGCGGGAAGCGATGTAAGCGTCGGCGCCTCGTCAAAATGCTCGTTGCAGGGAGATTCACCGGAATGGCCGGCAACCGGTTCGAACTCCGGCTCAGTATCGCTGCGCGCATCGAACAGCCCCGCATCGACGGCATACCAACCGCTGATGCTGAGAAGAACGACCGCTCTTGCGCCTATCGCGAACCTCGTTTGAGGCGAGTATACCAGAAAAGAGAGACACGGCAGGCGAACTGCTCTCAAGCGATTTGGTTTGACCCCCTTCCTTACGATACGAGGAAGCATCTAATGGCCTGCATGTGAGCTTTCTTCAGAACCGTAGCCGCCGCTTGGTGCCTGTACGGATCCGTTACCGGGAGCGTAGATATCCGGCCGCGGCTCGCCCTCGACCCTGATGATCGCCCAGGCGCCCTTGTTCATGCGCGCGAGCGCGTGATCCACGAGGACGATGTCTCCCGGCACTTCCGCCGTGAACTCGACGATGGCTGCCCCGCCGGGCAGAACGGCAGTCGTCTGGATGTTCCGATGCGGCTCGGCCCCGATACCGCCTTCTGCGTAGACCGTGTCCCATATCTCGCCGATGGGATGGAAGGAGGAGATGAGATTCACGCCGCCGTTGCCGACGAAGATGCGGACCTTTTCCCCCGTCTTCACCGTCATGCGCGGCTCGCCCTCCTTCTCGATACGACCGTTGAAGGTGACGTAATTCGGGATACCGTCGAGGAGCGCGTTGCCGTCGAAGATGGTGAGCCCCTTCTTGCCGATGGCACCCTTGGTGTACAGCTCGCCCTGCACGATATAGAACTCCTTGTCGACCGGCGGCATCCCCTCGGCAGGCTCGACGAGGATGAGGCCGTACTGCCCGTGCGAATTATGCGTGCTCACGTTGGGCGTCGCGCAATGATAGATATAGAGGCCGGGCTGCAGTGCCTTCCACGTGAATACCTTGGTCTCGCCCGGTTCGACGCGCGAGAGCGTCGCGCCGCCGCCGGGGCCGGTCACCGCATGAAGATCTATGTTGTGGCCGTGCAGGCTCGAGGGATGATTGGTGATGGTCATCTCGACGGTATCGCCCTCGCGTACGCGGAGCATCGGCCCCGGCACCTGCTTGTCGAAGGTCCAGTAGTTGAAATAGATGCCGTCCGCGACTTCCGCGATCACCTCCTGGGCCGTCAGCGATATCCGCACTGTCTCGCTCCCGGTACGCATGATGGGCGGCGGTACGTCGGTCGGATCGGCACCGATATCTCCCACGTATTCGAAATCGCCGAAACCCTTGATGAATACGAGTACGTTCTTGAACGGGAGATCTGGCAGATGGCCGCCCGGATGATAGACGTGCATGAACGCTGGCATCGCGAAATGCGGCGAGTACGTCTTGTCGGCCCACATATAGAGGAGCCCGCCGGCCACGAACACGCTGAGCGACACCGCCAGGAGCTTCGAATGCATGCGGTAGACGATGCGGAGCACGAAGAAGGCGAGCGCGGATACCGCGATCGTGATGCCGAGTCCCTGCATCACCGAGTAATGGATGAGCGGATAGAGTGCGAAGAGGTTGCCGGCGCCGAAGTACATGATCGCGGCTGCAGCGGCAAGGATGAGCGCGAAAATCGCGGCGGCCGCATACGCCCATCCGGCACGCGTTCTTGTACGGGATGACATACCGGGTTCAATTATACGGTATCTGGCACTCGTCGAAGCAATGTGCGTCGCGATTCAGGCGGTAGATGCGTTCGCGGCCGCGGCTTTCGACATCGACGGCGTCGACTTCGCGCAGCGTGTTGAGGTGGTGCGTCACGGTCGGCTGGGTCAGCTTCAGTTCATCCGTAAGCTTCGTGACAGTAAGACCCTCCGGTTCTTTACCTAAAAGGCAAATGAGCTTATAGCGGTTGCGATCCCCCACCGCCTTGAAGCACTCGGGGCAGAGCATGTCTTCTCCGCTCTTGACCCACGACGGGCGCTTATAGACGCGGTCCTCTGGACGTTCCTTCGTTTTCGTTCTGCTCTTCCTTATCCCCACCGCTTTTCGATTCATAGATGGATATCTATACGTAAAATACATTGATTAGCATCAATATATCACCCCTCTATGTCGCGTGCACACACCGTTATCCACCGGGGCGCTTCTTCAGCCCCTGATCAGGCGTCCGCCGCCGAATCCGCGGCCGCGCGGGTCTATGCGAAGTACTTGCCGCGCATCCAGAAACGCGACGGCCGCATCCTCCCTTTCGAGTTCGAGAAGGTCGTACAGGCGATCCACAAGGCGATGCTCGCCTCGCACGAAGGCTCCGTCGAGGAGGCGCACGTCGTCGCGCACAAGGTCGCTGGCGAGATGATGCGCATCGCGAAGACATACAAGAACTTCCTCCCGAGCGTCGAAGGATGCCAGGATGAGGTGGAACGCCAGCTCATGCTGAGCGATTACGTCGCGTCGGCGAAAGCGTACATTCTCTACCGCGCCAAGCGTTCGGAGGCGCGCAAAGAGCAGGGCGTCGTGCCCGAGCGCGTGAAGAAGCTCGCCGAGGAGAGCGCGAAGTACTTCACGGACAACCCGCTGGGCGAGTTCGTCTACTTGCGCACCTACGCGCGCTGGATCGAGAAGGAGCAGCGCCGCGAGACCTGGATCGAGACGGTGGACCGGTACGTGGATTTCATGCGGGAGAACCTCGGCGACACGCTGACGGCGAAGGAATATGCGGAGGTGCGCGAGGCGATCCTCCGGCAGGAAGTGATGCCCTCCATGCGCGCGATGCAGTTCTCCGGCGAGCCCGCGCGCCGCTGCCACACCTGCGTCTACAACTGCACTTTCACCGCGCCGACGAAGCTCGAGGATTTCGCCGAGATCATGTACCTCTCGATGCAGGGATGCGGAGTGGGATTCGCGGCAGAGAGCCAGAATATCCAGCAGCTGCCGCAGATCGAGAAGCAGACCGGCGAGAAGCTGGCGACCCACGTCGTCGGCGACAGCAAGGAAGGCTGGTGCGACGCCCTCACTCTCGGCCTGCGCGCCTGGTACGCCGGCCAGGATGTCGATTTCGATTTCTCGCGCATCCGGCCCGCCGGCGCGCGACTGAAGACCATGGGCGGCAAGGCCTCCGGCCCGGAGCCGCTGCGCAACCTCCTTGCCTTTGCGCGCGACCGCATCCTTAAGCGGCAGGGGCGGCGCCTGCGCAATATCGACGCGCACGACATCATCTGCAAGATCGGCGAGTGCGTGGTCGCCGGCGGCGTGCGCCGCACCGCGATGATCTCGCTCTCCGACCTTGATGACGCAGAGATCCGCGACGCGAAGAAGGGACAGTTCTATCTCACTGATCCGCACCGCTCCGTCGCGAACAACTCCGCCGTCTACGAGACGCGGCCGAGCAATACCGAGCTCATGGACGAGTGGGTGGCGCTCATGAAGAGCGGAACCGGCGAGCGCGGCATCTTCAACCGCGGCTCGCTGGAGAAGACCATGCCGGAACGCCGCCGCGCGTTCCTCGACAAGAAGTACGGCGGCGTCCGCAAGGGGTTCATCGGGCAGATCGGCACCAATCCGTGCGGCGAGATCCTCCTGCAGCCGAAGCAGTTCTGCAATCTCTCCGAGGTCATCGCCCGCGCGGATGACACGCCGAAGAGCCTGCTGCGCAAGGCCCGCCTCGCGGCGCTCCTCGGCACCTACCAATCCACGCTCACGAGTTTCCGGTATATCTCGAAAGAATGGACGGAGAATTGCGAGCAGGAACGCCTGCTCGGCGTCTCGATCACCGGGCAATGGGATTGCCCCGCGGTCCGCGATGCTGAGATGCTCCGGAGCATGCGCGAGACGGCCGTGAAGGCGAACGCGAAGTACGCCAAGCGGTTCGGCGTCCCCGCCTCGATGGCGGTGACGGCAGTGAAGCCTTCCGGCACCGTCTCCCAGACCTTCGACTGCTCCTCGGGGCTGCACCCGCGCCACGCGAAATACTACATCCGCCGCATCCGCATCTCGGCGACGGATTCCCTCTTCAAGCTCATGCGCGACCAAGGCGTGCCGCATCATCCGGAGGTGGGTCAGACCGCGGAAAACGCGACGACGTACGTGCTGGAATTCCCCATCAAGGCGCCGGACGATTCGGTCTTCAAGAACGATCTCTCCGCCCTCGAGCAGCTTGAGTACTGGAAGAAGGTCAAGCTGAACTATACGGAGCATAACCCCTCGGCCACGGTCTCCATCGGCGAGGACGAATGGATCGGCGTCGTCGGCTGGCTCGAGAAGAACTGGGACATCATCGGCGGCCTCTCGTTCCTGCCGCGCGAGAACCACGTCTACCAGCTCGCGCCCTACGAGGCCATCGACGAGGCGACGTATGAACGTCTCGCCGCCGCGTTCCCGGCGATCGATTATTCGAAGCTCGTCACCTACGAGCGCACCGACGAGACCGAGCAGGCCCGCGAGCTCGCCTGCGCCGGCGGCACCTGTGAGATCGAACCTGTCCCGCTGACGGCATGAGCCGTCAGCGGGAACGACCGGCAGCAGTTGACGCCGCTTTCCCTTCGTTTCTGATTACGTTATCCACTGGTTAAATATAGATACTCATCTATATAATTATCATCCACGACCGCGCGTGGAAGTCGGGTCTGAACCCCGCACTGTGCCGCAACGGTGATGCCGGAGCCTCGCTCCGGACGAGTCCGGTCTTCGCGCGGTCGTCATTCCCGAGCAGGATCCGCGCCTCGCGGCGCCGCACGATCCCCGCTCGGCGGGGATTTTTCATACTATGGAGACCGAACGATACCAGGACGAGCAGCTCGAGGCAGAGACGGCGTATCACGAGATCGCCCGTCCGCCCGAGGAATTCCCTGCACCGGAACCCGCGGCGGATGAAGCGCTGCAGGCCGTCCTCGAGCAGAAAGGCGGCGAGGCGGATGATTGGACGCTCGAGCAGCGGGGCGAGAGCGGCTATCGCTTCGACGGCGAGCATGTCCGCGCGCCGGACGGCAGCATCTGGGTCAACGAGGATGCGGCGCTTCACCGCGAGATGCTCGCGCAATGGAAAGAAGGCACGAACGCCGTCTTCTTCCTGCCCGATTACCGTGAGAAGACGCCCGACGGCGAGACGCTCTACGTGACCCAGCTCATGCTCGGGAAAGACGGCACCGTCTCCTACGAGATCCACAAGCACGAGATCGCGCATCGCCGCGAAGAAGACGCTTCGCTCCCGGCAGCAGCGAAGCGGGCCGAAGCCCCGTGGGATTTCCACGAAAAGCGCCGCGCCGCGGGATCGGAGATGCAGCCTGGGATCGAAATGCCGGATGCCGAAGCGCGCGTTGCCGGAAGCGCTGAAACGATCGCGCACGCGGAGAGCGGCGCGGATGCCTGGCTCATCGAGCTCCTCAAAGACGACCTCTCCGCCGGACGCGAGACGGCTCCACGCGAATCTTCAGACATCCGACGCGAGACGATGCTCCCCGAGGAGGAGCCGGCCCGCGAAGCGATGTCCGCATCCCCGCTTCCTGGACCACGTCCTGCGTCCGAAACGCGCGGCACGGTCCCGCCCTTCTTCCCATCTGCAGCATCTGCCGGCAGCGCGTCGGATCCAGTGCAGCCGCACGCAATAGCGCACGCGCGCCGGAGCCGTGACGGCATCATCATCGAACTCTCCCGCGCACGCGGATGATTCACTCATATGAAGCCGCGCCGCATACCCTACTACGACCTCCGCGCCGAAGCCGCCGGCAAGCTTCCCGCGCTCGTCGGCCGCGAGGCGGAACTGGAGCGCCTCGATCGCATGCTGCGCCGGCGCGTGAATGCGAACGTCTGCCTCGTGGGACCATCCGGCGTCGGCAAGACGGCGCTCGCGTACGGCTGGATACAGCGCCTCCTGCGCAACCGGCATCAGCCGCCGGTCATCGCCCAGCTCGATGCGGCGCACCTCGCGGAACTCGATGACCCGGCCGCCGAAGCATGGTACGCCGGCGCGCTGCGCAGCTTGCCCGCCGGCGTCTTCTTCGTCGACGACTTCGGGCGCGCCATCCGTCAGGATGCGGCGCTCGTCCCGCGCGCCTACCGGCTCTACCGCCACCTGCTTGCGCGCCGGGACGCGCATCTCATCCTCGCGCTCGAGCCGCATCAGCATGCGTGGCTCGAGCGCGAATGCCCCGCGTTCGCGCGGGAATTCGACGCCATCGCGCTCGAAGAACAGCCGGATGCCGAGTGCCGGCGGGTGCTCTCCCGCAAGCTGCGGCGGCTCGGGACACAGCCGATCATCGTGCCCGATGACATGATCGCGGAGGCCGTCGCGCTCGCGCGGCGGCACCCGACGCTCGGCGCGTTGCCGCGCAGCGCGATATCCCTCCTCGATGAGGGCATCGCCCTCGCCGCGGCATCGGGCGCGAAAGTGCTCGGCACGGACGCGCTCGGTCGCGCCATCGAAGCGAAGACGGGCGTCCCTCGGGCGTCGCTTTCCGCCGGCGGCCTGCGCGATGCGCTCGACATCGAGAAACAGCTGAACGCCCGCATCACCGACCAGCCCGGCGCAACCGCTCGCATCGCTGGAGCGCTGCAGCGGATGAAGCTCGGCCTGCACGATCCGCAGCGCCCCGCTTCCTTCCTCCTTCTCGGGCCGTCAGGCGTCGGCAAGACGGAGACGGCGAAAGCGGTCGCGGCGCTCATGTTCGGCGGCGCGAAGAGCTTCGCGCGTTTCGACATGTCGGAATTCCAACAGGAACATACCGTCCAGCGGCTTATCGGCGCGCCGCCGGGATATCTCGGCCACGAGGAAGGCGGCGCGCTCACCAACGCCCTGCGCCGCGAGCCGCACTCGCTCGTCCTCCTCGACGAGATCGAGAAGGCGCATCCGAAGGTCTTCGACATCTTCCTGCAGCTCCTCGATGACGGGCGACTGACCTCGGGCCGCGGCGAGACGGTGAACGCTGCGGACGCCATCATCATGGCTACCTCGAACGCGGCGGCGCCCGAGATACTGGCAGCGCACGCGCGGGGGACGGATACCGACGATCCGGCGTTCGTGCGCGATACGGTGCTGCCGGTCCTCGCGCGGACGTTCCGGCTCGAATTCCTGAACCGCTTCGATGCCATCATCGTCTTCAAACCGCTCGCTGCGCCTGCGCTGCTGCGCATCGCGCGCCTCGAGATCCGCAAGCTCGAACAGCGCTTCGCCGCGCACCGCGTGCGCTTCGATATCGAGACGGAGACGCTGATGGACCGCATCAATGACCTTGCCGACCCGCGCTTCGGCGCACGCCCCGTGAAGCGCTTCGTCGAGGAGACGTGCGAAACCCTCCTCACGCAAGCGCTGCTCGCCGATACTCGCGTATGAACGCCTCCCTGCGACATGAAGCTGCCGCGGAACTCTACCGGGAGCGCACGGCGCTGCTGCGATCCATCGAGAGGGATATCCCCGCAGCGCTCGCGGATCTCATCCGCGTGAAGCTCGAATACGAGCGCGATTATCTCTCCGCCGCAGCCATGCCCCGCGAAGCGCCGCCTGCGCCCGATCCGGCGTACTTCGAGCTGCTGCCCCTTGATATGGTCCTATGAACCGCGTCACCATCGGCATCAACGAATTCCGCGGGAAGCGCTCCCCGATCACGCTCGCCGCGCCGGACCGCCTGCGCCACCTGTACCTCCTCGGCAAGACCGGCGTCGGCAAATCGAGCGTCTTCCAGGATCTCTGCCTGCAGGATATCCGCAACGGCGAAGGCGTCTGCTTCATGGATCCGCACGGCGATTCCGTCGAGTGGCTGCTCGCGCGCATACCGCGGGAGCGGCTCAAGGACGTCGTACTCTTCGACCCGGGAGATGCGCTGCACCCCTTCGGGCTCAATCTCCTCGAAGCGGGCGACGACGCCGAGAAGGGCTTCCTCGCGAGCGAATGCATCCGCATCTTCTACAAGCTCTTCGATCCGCAGCGCTCCGGCATCATCGGCCCGCAGTTCGAGCACTGGCTCCGCAACGCGGCGCTCACCGTCATGGCGGGCCCCGGCGGGAGCCTGCTGGATATCCCGCGCCTTTTCATAGATCCCGGCTTCGAGCGGGAGCGTCGGCGCTTCCTCACGGATGCGACGGTCATCGATTTCTGGGCGAAGCAGATGGCGCACACTTCCTCCTTCCACAAGAGCGAGATGCTCAATTACTTCCTCTCCAAATTCGGCCCCTTCCTGAGCGACCCGCTCATGCGCACCATCATGGGGCAGCGCGTGAACAGCTTCCGCTTCGCGGACCTGATAGACAACCGCAGCATCTTCCTCGCCAACCTCTCCAAGGGCCGCATCGGCGAGACGAACGCGCACCTGCTCGGCCTCATCCTCCTCGCCCGGCTCCAATCCGCGGTATTCGCGCGCGCCGGGCGCAGCGCGGACGTCCGCACGCCCTACTATCTCTACGTGGACGAGTTCCAGAACTTCGCGACCGATACTTTCGAGAGCCTGCTCAGCGAATCCCGCAAGTACGGGCTCGGCATCCATCTCGCGCACCAGTACCTCGCCCAGCTCACCGACGGCATCCGCGAGGCGGTCTTCGGCAACGTCGGGACGCAGCTCGCGTTCGAAGTGAGCGCGGAGGACGCGAAGGTCATCGCGCCGGGATTCGCGCCGGTCACCGAGAGCGATCTCACGAACCTTCCGCGATACCATTTCTATATCAGGCTCATGATCGAGGGGAAGACGAGCCAGGCGTTCTCCGGCATCACGCTCCCGCCGGAGCCTGCGCCGCCGGGCGTCGGGATGCGGGAGAAAGCCGTCGCGCTCAGCCGCCTCGCGCACGGCTGGCCGCTCCCGTTCGTCGAAGCCACGCTGCAGCAGGAACGCGGCTGATGCCGCTTCACTCGCCCCCCATCAGCTGATGCACCTTCTTGATAGAATACGTCGCGAAGAATCCAGTGCCTTTCGTCGCATTGATCGGGGCAAGGACCTCGCTCGCGTATTTCTCTTGGAACTTCACGACCGCATCGAACGTACGCTGTGCGAAAAGATTGGTCTCCGCGCCGGGCGCGCCCGCACCACTCTCCCCCAATTTGAAGCCGAGGCAGTTCATCAGCTGCTGAAGCGCACGCACATCCTCACCTGTCATGCCCTTCTTCAGGGAGCGTGTGAACGTGTACTTCGGGCAGGTGCCGGAAGTTACCGCAGCAGCGGCAGCAGTCTGCGTCGAAGCGAACGCCTGTGGATACTGACGCACCAACTCATCCGCGAGCGCAAGATTGCCGGATGCGCGCAGGTTCGCCACACGGCCTTGTATCGTGGTACCGCCACCGCCGCCCGACGAGATCGCGCTACCGAAAAGCCCGAAGATCGAGAACGACGGGGTCGTACACGAGATCGTGTTGGCACCCGTATCTACGGTGCAGGCGTTGAGCTGCGCCCACGAACCGTTCGTATAGTGGTAGAGCCTGAGCGTCGATTCATCCAAGCCGCTGATTTCGCTGTCGGTGTACTGGTACTCGATGGTCACTTCCGCGTCGAAGGAATCGAATTCGGTCGTGCCGTTGACGATCGCCTTCACATCGAAGACAGTCGCGCCCACTTCCGTCGGCTTGGCCGTCGGTCGGCCGAGTGTCGCCAGCACATCATCACTCGGTATCGCCTTCACTTGGATGACGAACGAAGAAGTCGTCGCGTTATTGGGCACGCTTACCGAGAATGTCTTACCGCCATCCTCCACGCTCGTCTCGCCGCCGCTAGAGGTCATCGCCGTCGAGGTCGCCGCTGTAGGCTCGATATCGGCGGTACAACCCGACGTCGTAAAGGTAGCGTCTGATGATGTCGCGCTATTGAGAGCCGCATCGCGCGAGACGGCGGCATAGTGATACGTGGTGCAGCTCAGGAGCGGAGCGAGTCCGAGATAGTGGGAAGTCACGCGCGATGACGTATCCCTCTCCGGCGTCGTCGAGCTATAGCTTGACGTGAGGCCGAACACGACCTTGCTCGATGCGGATTCATTGCTTGTCCACGCGACGCCTGCTGTCGTGCTCGCGGTCGATGATGCAGTTATGGAAGAAAGAGAAGGAGCGGTCGAGTCCCCCGTCGTGAACGCCCAGACGGTATCCGATGAGATACCGCTGAAGTAGTTATTCGAAGCGTCCTTGAACGCGGTACTCGGGATGATCACATAGTACGCGGTGCTGTCGTCGAACGTTATGCTCGGATTGATCGTGATGCTGGTCGAGCCGCCGCCGGTCACTTGCCCGCTTCCCACCGCGATGCTCTCTACCGTCGAATCATCGGAATCCTTCTTGATGAGGATATTCCCCGTATCGGCGGTCACGGTCTTGCTGAACGTGATGACGAGGTTCGCGGTCGAGCTTACATTGGTCGCGTTATTCAACGGTGAGAGCGCGGTGAGTGCCGGAACGTCGGCCGTCACGATTGAAGAGGTCGCCGCGACGACTTGAGGCAGATTGCCGTCGGTCCCATACTCGACGATGTACCCCTGCGATGTCGAACACGGATAGTCGTTCCAGTTCCCGCTCCCGCCACCGAACATGTAGCCGCAGTCTTCACCGCCGCTTTCATCACCGGTCGCATCATCCCCGTTGTAATCATTCGGTTCACCGCCCGCCCAGCCGGCGAACCAGCCCGTCTGCGTCGTCCCTCCTCCACCGTCCGATTCCTGGAAGAACCATGAACCTGCTTCGGGACCGGTCTCCCATACCCACCGCTTCTCCTGAGTCCAATCACGCGCACCGAGCCAGCCGTCACCGGTGGTGCGTGGTGCGACGAATGCGTTCTCGCTGGTGGTCGACATGGTGGCGAGATAGCCAGGTACGCCGTCTATCGAAGCTGCTTCTGCGGCAGCTTTCGCTTCGGCCCATGTCCGGCTCGTGCTCACGTATTCATACATGTGACCATTCCCCGACCAATACACCTGATTGGCATTCACTAATGAGACTTCAAGCGTATCGGAGCCGGTAGAGCTACGGGTATATTTGAGCGTCGAGAGCGCGGTATTGAGATTCGCGACGGTACCGCTCAGGTTCACCGTCGCACTGCCGCTTCCGGAAATAGTAACGCCCGTCGTCGCCGAAACGGTGAGTGTTCCGCTGGTGACGCGGAGCTTCACGGGAGTCGTCGACGCGGCATTACCGGTTATCTGGAAGCCGGGGATGGACGTCGCGACATTCGGCGTCGTTGTCGCATTACTACCAGCAACGACGGCGAGCGCATGCGCGTACGAAAAGCTGCCGAAGGCCGCAAGAATCGCAACAAAGACCGGCAGTGCATGCAGGGCAGCGAGTCCGCGTACGGATTTCATGCGCCCAAGTATAACATGCATGAATACCTCACGAGCATGTCGGTTACGCAACGACGAGCAGTCGTTATTCCCGCGACTCGCCCTATAAAGGTGTACGGTATCGCCGACGCGCGATACTATGGTAGCGAATGAAAGCCCCTCGAATACACCGCGGCATTCTCCTTGCATGTCTCTTCTCCTCGCTGCTCGCGACACAGCCCGCACATGCGGCTTCTATTACGTGGTCTGCGCAAACCGCGGCAGAAAATAATTCATGGCAGTCCGTCGTATACGGCGAAGGCATCTTCGTTGCGGTCTCCTCCAATGGCACCAATCGGGTTATGACATCTCCTGATGGCATTACGTGGACCGCTCGATCGGCCCCAGTCGGTACTACCGACAGCACGTGGAAATCAGTTACGTACGGCAACGGCACGTTCGTGGCGGTGGCCAATGTCGGCACCACCAAGGTGATGACCTCCCCCGACGGCGAAACGTGGACGGCCCAGACGCCGGCCGAAGATAACTCATGGGAATCCGTTACCTTCGGCAACGGCACGTTTGTCGCCGTTGCCGATACCGGCACGAACAGAGCCATGTCCTCGACCGACGGAGTGACGTGGACACCGCACTCGGTAAGCGCCACGACATGGAAAGCAGTCACGTACGGCAACGGCACGTTCGTGGCGGTCAATGATCGTGATAGCGCGATGACTTCCGCCGACGGTGCCACGTGGAATCTGCACACGATGGACGGCAATTTCGCGTGGAGGAGTCTCGCGTACGGCAATGGAGTATTCGTGGCCGTAGCGGGGAATATGGCCATCGACACCTCTCCCAATGGCTCCTCATGGACGAGCAGATCATTCCCCAGCGGGTTTAGCGCGGGACTGAGTTCGGTTGCGTACGGAGGCGATACGTTTGTTGCGGTTCCCTCCAATACCGTAGGCAAGGTGATTGTCTCCTCCGACGGAATCACGTGGAGCATACAGGATGCGGTCTCGGGCAGCGGGTGGTCAGGCATTACGTATGGGAACAACAGGTTCGTTGCGGTTGGTGGCAGTACGGCACGAGTCATCACCGGCGCGACAGCCCCTACGGTTACGACGCAAGCAGCCTCTTCAGTATCGACCACGAGCGGTACCGGCAACGGCACGATCACCTCGGAAGGCACCGCGAGCAGTACCGCACGCGGTTTCGTCTACGGAGCGAGCGCTTCGTACGGGGCGACGACCACGGAATCCGGCACATTCGGCGCCGGTGCGTTCACCGCATCCATCACCGGCCTTACCTGCGGCACGACGTATCACTATGCGGCCTATGCAACGAACACGTTTGGCACCGGATATGCGTCGGACACGACGTTCACGACGAGCCAGTGCCCCGCGGAAGACGAGGAAGATTCCGAATCCGACTCCCCGCGATCATCAATAAGCGGCGGCGGCACGTCCGTCATGGATCGTGTGAAGAATCTCCTCGCATCCGGCAATACCGCCTTCGCGCAGCAATTGATGCGCGAGTATCCGCAGGCATTCTCGTCGGCGCAGACGGCCGCAGCGGCTTCCGCCGCAGTCACACCAGCGACTGGCCCCTGCCCGTCATACCGCTTCACTCGCTCACTGCGGCAGGGCATGACGGGCGACGATGTACGCGAGCTGCAGAAATTCCTCAACTGCCAGGGCTTCGCGGTCAGTGCGGCGGGCGCAGGATCTCGCGGAAACGAGTCGAACGTCTTCGCGGCACGTACCCACGAGGCCGTCGTCGCATTCCAGCAACACTACGCCGCCGAGATACTCGCGCCTGCGGGAGTATCGGGCGCCACCGGCGTCTTCGGCGAGTTCTCGAGGATCAAAGCGCACACGCTGCTGGGAGTCGAATAAGAAACCCGCCCGCCCCGCAGGCAGTTTCCTATTTCAACGCGAAGTAGAGAATCGTCGTAACGACGGCTTGGACCGCGATCATCAACAGGATCTTCGCGATGCCCTTCGAACGGGAAATTGCCGGCACGAATCGATTCGCGATCCATGACGCCGCACATATCACCACTGCCCCCACCGCGATCACCAGCAGATTCGGCCCTTCGGGGTCATTGAATGAGACAAACATCGTCCGTGAACAAACAAGTGCGGTGAGGAAGAGGATGAGGGACTGTACCTTTCGTGATTCGAGGCTCATGGAGTGATTGTACTCCTACTTAACGCGCTTCATCGCCAGCTTGATGATATTCTCAAGCTCTTTCGTATCGATATCCGAAAGCCTATTGATATAGAGACACCCGCCGCCTTCTTTGTATTTCCCGAGTTTCAAAAGGAAATCGTTATCGCCTTTCTTCTCTTTCACTCCGGCACGGGTGACGGTGAAGACCTTGAGGCCGTACAACGCGATGTTCTGCTTACGCGGCGCGAAGCCGATCGTCATCCATTCCGCCTCCTTCCCGTTCGCGTAGATCTGCTTCCGTCGTCCGAAACCGACGATCGAAGCCCCCACATCTCAGGCTTCGATTTCGATGCCTTCTCCATCAGTTTGGAAATCTCGACGCAATCCTTACGCTTGTGCGTATCCTTAATTGAGCCCAAGAATTTCGCGACACTGGCTCGATATGAGTGGTTTTTATTTCATATTCCTATGCTGCTTGTATCGCGAGTTTAATGTTAGTAACTCATAAACTCCGTCACTTCACTATCATTCCCGATTGCATAGATAGTCCATTTCTCTGTCTTTGGTCCTGGCATTCCTGGAGAACCTGAAGGCATTCCAGGCAAGGAAATACCTTTGATGGCTGGTTTTTCTGCGAGCAATTTTTCTATTACCTCAAGTGGTACGTGACCCTCAACTACATAGCCTCCAACTATAGAAGTGTGACAGCTCTGTAGATCACTTGGAACGCCGTATTGGTCTTTTATAGCAGTAAGGTCTGCGACATCTACTGCTTTTACGTTCACATCTTCCTGTTCAAGATACTCCACATAAACGTGACAGCAACCACACGTCTTTGTTTTATATACTGTCATCTCCTCACCCATAAGAGCAGTCTTCTCTCCTGAAACGCTTTGACCTTTCCAGATACTTATACCATTGGGCTTACTGCCTACTGATATTTGGGTGATTTCCTTGTCTGTTTCCGTATCAACCACAGAGACAGTGCCTCCTTCAAGGTTTGTGATATACGCCCTACTGTTATCTTCATTTATGACCACGCCGTGAGGAGCTTTCCCGACAGCAATGCTTTCAGTTACTTCCTTCGTTTGAAGATCCAGTTTATACAGCTTGTTGTTTGCAGGTCGGTTTTGTAGAACACCTTGATCTGCAATATAGACGTAACGAGAGTCTGAAGTCGGATACAGTTGCACTGGTCCCTGAGAACCCTCTGGCAGAGCTACATACGATACTGATTTGAGAGCAGTATCGTAAAGAGCGATACTGCGAGTTTCGTAAACTGACGCAGTTGCATATTTACCATCAGGAGTAACCGCTGTCTGAACAGCAGAACCATTAAGAGGTTTTATCTCTGTCGTTCCATTTACCAGATCAACGATACCAAGCCCCTTTCCATCCATAAACGCAACGTATGCAATTTTTCCGTCAGGAGAGAGTCGCATGCCGTGGGGACCGCTTCCTTCGGGCAGACTAATCTCTGTTTGCAAGAAATTGCTAGTATCGACTTTGTAGAGCTTATTTGTCTCCTGCGCTGCAATAAGTGCTGTAGATCCATCTGGAGTAAACACGACGTGCGCCAGATGCTGACCGCTTCCAAGCGGTATTCGTTTGATTATGGCGTCCTCTTGAGGATCGATGACGATAACCTGATCTCCAGTGTCCATATTCATCTCTCCATGTCCTTCGTCAGCGTATGCAGTAGAGACAAATATAGAAGCGTGTCCTTCTTCCATCCCAGCATTAGCTGTTACCCAAATGCTTTTCCCATCTGGGGACGCTTGAATATTGTGCGGAAGATATTTCGTTTCAGTTTCTTGTTCAGTGAGATCTATAACTTTGATTGATTTGTTTGTAGCAGGGTCAATGACATTCACAGTCCCTTCTTCCTCTACTGCCACATAGATTTTTTCCGTAAGCGCATTTCCTGTTGAGGAAATGGGATTGTTCTTTGCAAGCAAAGTAATGCCCACAAGCGCAAGGATTACTATCCCGCCTAATACGTATGCTTTCTTCATAGACTTAATTGTTAAACCAGGTTTGTCGCCACTCTTTCATCATTTCAATTTCATTTGTCTGGGCGCTAATAATGTCATTTCCGAGTTTTACGAGTTCAGGACGCTGTGTCTTCTGAAGAAGGATCTCTGCCATATCTACAGCTCCTTCGTGGTGAACAATCATTTCGTCAATAAATGCCTTCTCAAATTCTTCTCCTGATTTACCTTCTAGACCTGCTGTCATGTTAGTCATTGTGTTTCCCATTTCATGTGAGCCGCCCATCATATGACTGCTTGTGTCCGTAGAGCCTGACATCATCGGGCAATCCATTTTTCCCGTTCCCAAGAAATATCCGAGAACAAGTCCCAGAACGAGAGTGCCGATGCCGATAATAAGTATGTTGTTATTTTTTGTTTCCATAAGTTTGTTTAATAGATGCTAATAAAATAAATAGAAAAAATTATGGAGCTTTGGGATGCAAAATACCTTGAGAGAATAGCTCTGTATATAGATCAGGAATATAAAACGTAAACCTGCGAGGTACTTCTTGAGAGCTGGTTATTGTGGGCGGACCGAGTATGTCCTTTTTTATATGTGTGCAGAGAGCAAGTCCAAGAGCAATAAGTAAAAGTAAAAAGGAAACAATAAGTGTTGGAGGGACTGTGAATATACTTTGCCATACAGAAAGATATTCAAATGGGTTCATCGCACAAATGACATGCTCGCCAAGTGTAATGGTGCAACCAGCTTGGTGTTCACCGTGCGACATTTGAACCGCTGACAAAATGCCAAACCCACCTACCCATACAAATGCTACTAAGAGTATGCCGAGGAGGAGATATTTTGCTTTACGGGTAAAAAATGACATACCTATATTCTATAATTTTTTAGGAGGGTTGCGTTAATTGCCACGACCACCGTACTTACCGACATTAACACTGCTCCTACGGCAGGTGATAAAATAATTCCGACACTAGCCAGTACACCCGCTGCCAGCGGTAGAGCAAGAATATTGTAGCCGCTTGCCCACCAGAGATTTTGGATCATCTTTCGATAGGTGGCTTTGGCAAGTAAAAGTATTGCGACCACATCTCTCGGATCGCTTTTTACTAAGACCACATCGGCACTTTCAATAGCCACATCGGTTCCGGCACCGATAGCAATACCCACATTTGCTTGTGCAAGTGCGGGGGCATCATTCACTCCATCTCCAACCATTGCAACACTGTATCCTTGAGCTTGGATTTCTTTTATTTTCTCTGTCTTCTGATGCGGCAACACCTCTGCGTAATAGTTGTTGATACCGAGCTCCTTTGAAACGCGCTCTGCGACACGCTTAGCGTCACCTGTAAGCATAATGGGTTCAATTCCCATTGCTTGAAGTTTTTGGACCACTTCCTTTGCTTCATCGCGAACCATATCGTCAAGAGCAATAGCACCTATAGGTAACTCATCAACTAACACAAACACAACAGTCCGCCCCTCATCTATCAAACGTTCAACATTTTTATTGTTTACCGCTATGCTCTTTTCATTTAAATATCCTGGACTTACCACTTTGATTTGTTTACCTTCTACAGTGCCCATTGCACCTTTGCCGGGTATTGCGGAGAAATTATTTACAGCAAGCTTTTTGCTTACTCGTTCTGCTATAGCTTTGGCTATCGGATGTTCCGAGTGCGCTTCTATCGCTGCGGCATAGGCAAGGATTCGATCCTCCTGTTCATTTCCCAAGGGCACAACTTCAGTTATACCGAACTCCCCTTTAGTAAGAGTGCCTGTCTTATCAAAGACTACAGCGGTTATATTTCGCGCTTCTTCAAAAGCGGTTCTGTTGCGTATAAGCAAGCCTTTACGAGCAGAGAGAGCGGTTGAAACTGAAACCACAAGCGGTATAGCAAGACCGAGTGCATGAGGACAAGCTATGACAATAACCGCAATGGTACGTTGAAGGGCATACGCGAGATTTTCTGATGTAAAAAATGTCCAGCCGAAGAAGGTAAGTATTCCTGCACCTATCGCAACAAACGTTAGCCACATCGCTGCACGGTCTGCTAGTTTCTGGGTCTTTGACTTTTCTGCCTGTGCAGATGACACAAGCTCTATAATCTGGGAAAGATATGTGTCTTTTCCTACTTTCTGTATCTCAACTACGATTGAGCCGTCACTGTTTACAGAGCCTCCGATAACAGATTGCCCAGCATATTTTTCTATAAGCTTTGTCTCTCCCGTGAGCATCGCTTCATTTACAGAAGTTCTTCCCTCAATAACAATGCCGTCAACTGGGATCTTCTCTCCAGGCTTTACAAGAACTCTATCTCCGAGAGATAAATCAGCAACCTGGACATCTTCTATCTCTCTATCTTTTCCTAGCCGATGTGCTGTTGAAGGCATTAGCTTTGCTAGCTCTTCCAACGCCCGTGATGCACCCATAACCGACCGCATTTCGATCCAGTGCCCAAGAAGCATAATGTCCACGAGCGTTACCAGCTCCCAAAAAAGCTCTTCTCCAGGGAGTCCTGCAAACACAGCAATGCTATATCCATAGGCAGCAGAAATAGCCAGAGCAACAAGCGTCATCATCCCCGGCTGTCTTGCTTTTACTTCATCATATAAACCTTTGAGGAAAGGATAGCCGCCATAAAAGAAAATGATTGAGGCGAGAATAAACCGAACATATACGTCCCCAGAAAAGCCGATACCTTCTACACCAAAAAACATCTGAACCATCGGCGAGAGAACAAGTACAGGAATGGAGAGAATGAGAGAAATCCAAAACTTCTTTCTGAAATCCTCAACCATATGGGCGTGATGACCTTGATGGTTGTCGTGTGAATGTTTCTCTTGTTGGCTACTGTCTGTATCAGAGCAAGAGTGGTCCGTATGGTGATGTTTGTGATGAGAAGTATCGTGCATATGGTTATTTATTTTGAGCTAACTTATACACCTTGAGGATTTCATTGATTGCCTTATCTTCCTCCTTGCCCCGCATTTGATGCACGACGTGCGTAGATAAGTGATGTTCAAGCATCACATTTTCAACGCTTCCCAAAGCCTTTTTTATGGCGTTAGATTGAGTAATGATATCTACGCAGTATTTCTCGCTCTCTACCATTTGTTGTAAACCACGCACCTGACCCTCGATGCGTCGCAGACGATTTTGCAACTGCTTTTTTATGTCTTGCTTCATATCCAAAGTATACCCCTATGGGGTATACGGTCAAGCCCACTTTCTTTTGTTGATGATGTATCCCTTTTGATTCTCATCAAGGGAAGACGTAAAAGCAAAAAGCCCCCAAACAGGCACTTTTTGCTTAAAACAACCTTTCTTAGCTTATACGAAGTTATTGACGCGTCTCGTGCGCGATAACCTATCACGAGTTGGCTGCCGGGCTTGGAATCTCACTGCTCGCCGTATGCTCGGCTGCGCTTTCGAAACCCTCGGTTTCGAATAACTTCCGACACGGAGGGGGCCCGGCGGCTCCCCCTCCGACCCTCCCCTCGTTCGAATCCAAACCCAGCGCACTGCGCTTCACTTCGTGTTGCCGGGCTTGGATTCGAACCAAGATAGAGAGCTTCAAAGGCTCCAGTCCTACCATTAGACGACCCGGCAGTATGAGTGGGAGGATAACAGAAAAAGCCCCCTACAGCATCAGCGACACGATCTTCAGGACGACCGCACCCGACGAGAAGATATTGATGATCGACGGTATGGCGAGGGTCAGAAGCTGGCGGTGGATGGCATAGGTGAGCCACACGAAGCTGTTGAAGAATATGACGACGAACGTTATCGGCGAGAAATGCTCGAACGACGTCGCCTGCATGATGACCTGCACCTGCGGCAGGAGCGCGAGCGCGGAAATGACACCCGTCACGACCGCGAGGCGATCGATGAAGTGGTTGTGGATGACGATCGCCATGCTACGACTTCGACGCGATATCGATAATCGCCATCTCGAGCGGCAGGTGCGGCACTGCCGCATACGCCATGATGGAATGCGCTTCAAGGATGGTGCGCAGCATGTCGGAATTCACGCTCGGGAGTTTCGAAAGGCCGGTGACGAATGCCTGATCGTCTTCAGGAAGCTCTTTCGAGAGACTCTCGGCGAGCCCCGGCGCATAGCGGATGAGGAGCGCGATACGCAGACGATGGATGAGCAGTCGCGCCAAGACGCGCATATCCATACCGTGCTCGATGGCGCCCTGAAGGGCCGCGAGCCCTGCCTCCGCATCTTTGTGCGCGATCGAGCCCAATATCTGCCGCACGACCTCCGCCTTGGGCATTCCCGTTACTTTCAGCACCTCATCGACATTCACTTTCTTGTCCTTGGATACCGCGAGGATCTTCTGGAGGATGGAGAACGCATCGCGGAACGAGCCGTCCGCAAGCATGGCAACGAGCTCCGGCGCACCGCGCTCCATCGAATACCCCTCTTTCTTTGCCGTGTCGGTGATGATTTCCGAAAGCGTCTCACGCGACGGCTGCTTGAACGTGTAGATCTCGCAGCGTGATTGGATGGTGTCAGGGATTTTTTCCCGCTCCGTCGTCGCGAGGACGAAGATGGCATGTGCCGGCGGTTCCTCGAGCGTCTTCAGGAACGCATTGAACGCCGCTTTCGAGAGCATGTGCGCCTCGTCGATGATGTAGAACTTGTAGGGGGATTCGAACGGTACGACGTTCACGCCTTCGCGCAGTTCGCGGATGTTATCGACGCCCGTATTCGACGCCGCATCTATCTCATACAGATCCTTATTGCTGACACCCAATTCTTTCGCCAAAATTCGAGCGACCGACGTCTTCCCCGTCCCACGGCCGCCATGGAACAGATACGCGTGCCCTATCTTTTTGTTCTTGATGGCTGCTTTCAGGGTCTCCGTCACCTGCTCCTGTCCGCGGACTTCCGAAAATGACGCAGGCCGATACGCCCTGTACAAGGTCTGATGCGCACTCATGGCGACAGTATAACAAAAGGCGCGCCCATGGGCGCGCCTTCGTATTCATCTGCCTTTATTCAATGCGAATCGTCGATATCGATAGTACATCCGCTTCAGCTCCGGATCCGAATTCAGAAGCCGCCAGATGCATTCCTTGCTACAACCCATACGAGACGGCATGTTCTCTACCGACGTCAGTTCGCCGGTATCGATTGCCTTGAGAAGAACCTCCAGAAAACGATATCTCAGTCGGGCTTTTCCCCACTGACGAGCCTCATAGTCTCGGACCTTGAACTGCTTCCAGTGAACGCTTTCAGACAACATCGGAATCTCCCTTTCACTATTGCCTGGCGATAGGCTACTGTGCCGCTTCGAGTAGCGCAAGGGCCTCTTCCGCCTTCGTCGTCTCCATCAATTGCACGCGTAGATCCTTCGCATGATCCCAGCCGGAGATATACGCCTTGAAATGCTTCTTCATCGTCGCGTAGTTCGAGGTCTTCCCGAGGAGCTCGTTGAAAAGACGGATGTGCTGTGCGAGCGCTTTGATGCGCTCTTCGGGCGTCGGCGGTGTCGCACGATCCGCGTAGAGCCACGGATTTCCGTAGATCGCGCGACCGAGCATGATGCCATCGAGTCCCGTTTGTCGCGCCTTCTCGCGCGCATCGTTCAGATCCGTCACGTCGCCGTTCCCCGTCACGAGCGTCTGCGGGCTCACGCGATCGCGGATCTCCACGAGACGCGATGCGACATCCCAATGCGCCGGGACCAGCGACATCTCTTTGCGGGTGCGCAGATGCAGTGTGAGATTCGCCGGCTCTTCGGCAAACAAAACCGGCAACCACGTATCCATCTCATCAGAGTTGTAGCCCATGCGTGTCTTTACCGAAACCGGAATACCTTTTCCTCCGCGCTTCGCCGCGCGGATGAGTTCGCGCGCCACATCCGGATTCTTGATGAGCGCGGCACCGCAGCCGCTCTTCTCCACTGCCTTATCAGGACAACCCATATTGATGTCGATGCCGTCGAATCCGAGATCCGCGACGATAGCCGCCGCCTTCTCCATGCGCTCCGGTACCGAGGTGAAGAGCTGCGCCACGATCGGCCGCTCTCCTTCGCTATACATCAGTTTCGCGCGCAACACTTCCTGTCCCTTTTCCGGCGCCAATACCAATCCATCCGCAGAGGTGAACTCGGTGAACATGACGCTCGGTCGCCCGAAGCTCGCGATGTGTCTCCGGAAGGCCGCATCGGTGACGTCCTCCATCGGAGCTTGTATGAAAAATGGCCGTGTGAGTCTCCCCCAGAACCCGTGCATGGCTAGTACCATACCATCGTTGCCAAAGTGCGCCATCGGGTGCACCATACATCCAGTAAAGAAAAGACGGAGGAAACCATGTCGCTGCCAGTCCCATTACGGTACGCACGCCTTCAGGTCATGATCATCCCTCAACCGGATGATATCGACTACGACTGCGTTCCGGTGACCCTTCTGCCCCGAGTGACGCCACTCAAAGCGATCCGTGAACATGAGCAGGAAGAATTCCTTACGGATATCTACAAACCGCAGCCGATGTACGGCGTCATCCTGTTCCGCCGCTTCGTCGTCTGGAGTTCTTCCTACGTACGCCGATTCCGTGGCGGCTGATGCCGAAGCCCGAGGTTACTCCTCGGGCTGTTTTTCTGTCTCCTCCACCGTCGTACCTGTCGGCGCGGCTCCGAGGAATTTGTAGTACACACGGTTACCGAAGCGCATATCGACATACTCCAATTCGCTCACGCGATCACGCACGGTATCCGCTTCGAGCGCGAGCTTGAGGTCGTGGATGACCTTCTCTCCTTCCGTATCGAAAAGGACGCGCAGCGTGAACGTACCTGCGAGCGGCACCGAGAAATCCTTTTCATTCTCGATCGTAATACCCTGCGGCTCATAGCCCGCCTGTTTCAAGAGCCCGAGGAAATGCACGATGCTCGAAAGGCGTCCGAGGAGGAAGGTCTGTCCGATCGGTTCCCTGTCCGGAAGGAGTCCGGCGCGGAAGACAAACGGCGTCGTCGTCTGTGTGCCGTCCGCCTCGGCGAAGATAAATCCATTCGAATCCAAGAAGTAGCACTTCTCAGCCGCACACCATTTCGCATATGGCGTCCTCTCTTCCACCGTTACCACCACTGCCTGCGCCAGAAGTGCAGGACGAGAAAGCTCCACTTCCTTGATGCGGGGGAATTCCGCAGAGAGCTTCGCTTCGATATCACGCTCCGGATAGAGGAAGATGTTCTTCTTGGAGAAGATCTTCCAGAAATTATCACTGATCGCGTTCTGCACCGAAGCCGTAAGTGCATTCGCCGGAATATCCTCTGCACCTTGGATGGACACATCCTTGATCGCGAAGCGTTCCGCCTGCGAAACGAGCCCGAGACCACCGACGAAGCCTGCGCCGAGCAGCATGCAGATGCTGAACATAAGCGCGCGCTGCTTGCGGCGGCGCGCACGCAATCGCTGCGGTTTCGAGAGCGGTTTAGCAGCAGTGCGCGTGGAAGATGAAATGCGCGTCGGCTCGGGAGTGCGGCGCGGCGGAGGCGCCCAACGCGTATCCTCGCGTTTTCGCGCACTCGCATTCTTCAGGTCGATGACCTTCGAGCGTTTCTGTGGTCCGGATCGCGGCATGGTCCCTGTACGGACCTTATTGTAGCGCGGAAAATTTCCGCTTCCGCTTCAAACTGGGAATTACGCGGAGTTTCCGCACACAATAAGTACCGAGGGTCTTCGCAGGCGCGTCGGCGCCGAGACTGAGCGCTAGGCCAGCAGGCCTAGATAGCGACCCGAGGGACTTATTTTGTGCGGAAACGGCTTACGCAGCGATCACGTCCTTACCCATGTACGGACGAAGCGCCTCGGGAACGGAAATAGAACCATCCTCCTGCTGATTGTTCTCGACGATGTGCGCCAAGATGCGTGGGAGCGCAAGCGCCGTGTTGTTGAGCGAATGGACGAACTTCAAGGTGCCATCCTCATCGCGATAACGGATGTTAAGGCGGCGCGTCTGGAAATCATGGAAATACGAAGACGAGTGCGTCTCGCGATAGCGCTTTTCCGACGGCATCCACGCCTCGATGTCGTACTTCTTCACCTGACCGAGACCGATGTCCCCGCCGCAGTTCACGACGACGTGATACGGGAGATTAAGTTCCTGCAAGAGTTTCTCCGAATTCTCGGTCAGTTCTTCGTGGTGCTGCACCGACGTCGCGTGATTCGCCTCGCAGAGGACGACCTGTTCGTACTTCACGAACTCGTGCACGCGGAAGATTCCCTTCTCATCCTTACCGTGGGAGCCTGCCTCGCGACGGAAGCACGGAGAGAATGCGAAATACTTCAGCGGGAGATCCTTCTTCTCGACGATCTCATCCATGAAGTAGCCCATCATCGCCACTTCTGCGGTTCCCGCGAGATAATCGCCATCCTGCGTCTTGTAGAGATCCTCCTCGCTCTGCGGCAGATATCCGGTGCCCACGAACGGCTCTCTTCGCACCATCGAAGGCACGATCATCGGCGTGAAGCCCTCCGTATGCATGAACCGGTCCTGCACGAAGCGCTCAAGCGCCCAGACCAATCGTGCGCCATCACCCTTGAGGAAGTAACCGCGGAATCCCGCGACCTTCGCGCCGCGCTCCGAATCCACCATGCCGTGCTTCTCCAGAAGTTCCGCCGCACTCTTCGGTTCGAATGTGAACGTAGGAATGTCGCCCCACGTCTTTACTTCCTGATTGTCAGCATCTGATTCACCGTCCGGCACGGAAATATCCGGCACGTTGGGGACGCGCACCATCAGGTTGCGCCATTCTTTCATTATCTCCCCGAGCTGCTCTTCCAGTATTTTCATCGTCTCTTTGACGGCACCCATGCTCTCGATGAGCTTCTGCTTTTCAGCCGGATCAGAGGTGCTGACGATCGCGTTCGAGGCGGCATTCTGCTCCGCGCGCTTGTCGTCGATCTGCTTCTGGAGGTCCTTGCGCTGGTCGTCCAACGAGATAAGGCGCTCGATGTCCACGTCGATGTGCTTCTTCTTGGCACCCAAGATGACGATGTCCTTGTTCTCGCGGATGAACTTGATATCCAACATAGAGTGCTACGATAATAGCACCATGAAGGAGGAGCTCAAACAGCTCTCCCGTGCCCATTTTCCGCCGCTTTTGCGTGAGATTCCTGACGCGCCGAAACAACTGTTCGTCCGCGGCGAGCTCCCTTCTTTCGATGACGCATGGCTCGCGGTGGTCGGCAGCCGCGCCGCATCGTCCTACGGCCGCCAGGTCTGTGACTATCTAATAGAAGGATTGCGCGGGCACCCCGTCGTCATCGTCTCCGGCTTGGCCTACGGCATCGATGCCTGCGCGCACAAAGCCGCGCTCAGCGCAGGGCTCCCTACCGTCGCCGTTCCGGGCTCGGGATTGGATTGGGACGTGATGTATCCGCGCGCAAACGTAAATCTTGCAAAGGAAATCATTAAGGCAGGCGGCGCACACCTGAGCGAATTCGATCCGGATCAGAAAGCCGCCGATTACACCTTCCCCCAGCGCAACCGCATCATGGCGGGCATGTGCAGAGCGACACTCGTCATCGAAGCGAAAGAACGCTCCGGCTCGCTTATCACAGCGCGCCTCGCCACCGAATATAATCGCGAACTCCTCGTCGTGCCGGGAAATATCTTCAGCGAGCTCTCGAAAGGCACGCATCAATTCCTGAAACTCGGCGCGACTCCCGTCACCGGACCGGAGGATGTACTGAAAGCGCTCGGTATCGATAGCGAAGCGAAGAAACTGTTCGATCGAAATGATCTCTCCTTCGACGAAGCGCGCGTGTTGGATATCATCGCGCACCCGTGTTCGCGCGACGAACTCCTCACCACTCTCGAACTGCCGATCAGTGAAGCGAATATTTTACTCAGCACCATGGAGATAAAGGGTCTCATACAAGAAGAGCTTGGCGTCATCCGCCAAGCTCGGTAGTCACTGATAGATCACGACCCTCATCTCGCTCGCGACGATCTCGCGTGCGAGCGAATCGGTCATATCGATCGACGATGGGATATACAGGATGTCCCTGCGGTCGCGTCGACGGACCCAGATACTCATCCTCTCTTTCATGCATGCCGCCATGCGCTCGCGCACCGCAGCGGAGTGCGAATAGATGCCGTGCGATTCATTGACGAGCAAGGTCCTGCCGAGGTCGTTAAGCCTCCGCATATCCATCATGCTCCCGATGAGATCAGGCCGATCCGCTGCTTCACCGGAACCCGTCCGCCACAGACAGACGAAGACGCGGCACACCCGCGGACGCGTCGCATAGATACGGCAGCCGCCGCCCTGCTCGCACTGTTCGCACCATACCCATTCAGGTTTCGAGATGGAATGTATTTCGTACACGCTGCAGCAGAGCGAACAACTGCCGCACGACCGATCGATGGCTGGTTGTCGATACATCTGATCCTCCCTCAAACGGACTCGACCCGTTATACCAGCATCGGTTGCATGCTCCTAGAGACGGAGGTAGGCTGCAGGTGGACCTAGTCCGCTCATGTCAACGCGAGGGATATGAAATGCCTCACAGCCGCTATGAACCGGAAGAGCCGGTACGCCGCCCTGTCAACAAGGACCTGATCCAGCTGGCAGGAAGCGACCTCAACAACCAGTGCATCAACACCATCGACAAGAAGCAGTGCGGGAAGCGCAAGCGCCCCGGCAGCTCCTTCTGCTCGCCGAAGTGCCAAGGGATGTACAAACGTGCCCATCCGGGCAGCACAGAGACATGACCACTGCCGGCGCAAGCAATTGCGCCGGTTTTTCTCGTGAATTGACGCCGCTTTACTTTCGTTCTGGAATGGGTAGAGTGGCTCTAGAGCGCCACGCTCTTCGGACAGGAGGTTACAATGACCGAATGCGACAACGGGGGGCAGCTCGAGAAGGAGCGGCCGCCGGACACGGTCACCGAGATCCCCGCGGAAACCTCGGAAATAGCCGAAATCCCGGCCCGGCCCGCTCCACCGTACAAGCTCGCGGGTAACGGCCCACAGTGCGACTACACGGACCCTGATGATGGAGACCAGTGCGGATATCTCCAGCATGAAGGCGGTCCGAAATGCAAACTCCATCAATGGGAGGCACTGTACGGCTCGCGGGAGTGAACATGCGGCCAGCACTACGTGCTGGCCGCTTTTTTTATCCACTATTTGACAGCTTTGGGGTATGTAGTGTATTTGTGGGGCCTGTGCCTCGCATATAATAGATGTATGCGCGCACTCCACGCATGAATCCCGTTAGAAATAGCGGACATTCACATTACCTTTCAACGTATGGTCGAGTTTAGCAGCCTTCAATCGATATGGTACGTCGCTCTGTAGTACGTGCCCTATTTCTAACGGGATGAAATTGGTAATCGTCGAAT
>JAEUQT010000004.1 GCA_016789445.1 bacterium
CTTTTCGGGGTTGCCGCCGAGTCTGCGAGGCGGCGGGCGGCGTTCAGCAATCTTTGGTAAAATGGGTTCGTGCGAAGTGGGCTAATACATCACCAGAGCAAAGCGCGCCTCAAAGGCGCGCTTTGCATTTATGGTGAAGAGGACGCAGTATTCCCGCAGGAGGAAAGGAGGTGCCATGGCACGGACATTCGAGGACATCTTCCTGGGAAACGGGTACCTGCACATCCATGACGCCGATATCTCTACCCTACATCTGAAGCATGGTCCGGGAACGTCGTTCATGCTGGGTATCCATGTCCCTCACGGAATCATGCATGCGTTCGGCGAGCTACGCGTAGTACCGATGCTGAGTCGTGGCGGCTATCTTGCCGGAGAGCGACTCTCCCTCGGCGAAGGGGCCATCGCTCCTTCCGATCGCGGCATACGTCTGTACGACCGCGAGGAAACGGCGCGCAGCAGGCTGAATATCTCGCTCATCCGCTCGCTTATGAAAGCAGATGCGCGGGTAAGCATGTCATTCCGCGTCTACATACAATGAACGGCCAGTCGCATGCGACTGGCCGTTTCTTTAGTCATTCTTCTCGACGAAATCCGCCGCGAACCGCTGTGTCCTGCTGCCGCTCGCGATCGTAATGATTCCTGTCGAATGATCGATCTCCTTCACCTTTCCGTAACGCTTCTTGCCGTTGCGATTCGCAAAGGTATAGACATCCTGCCCGATATGGAACTTCCGCGCTGCGTCGATACGGGCCTGCTCGATGGGATGCCGGGGTTTCGTAGCGATAGAACTGATGAGACGAGCCATCAGGGTATTCTCCTTTCGTTTTGTCCAGATGCACCATATCACGCAGGTGCGGATCATCAAGACCGGCTAGCGCAGTTTCCAGTCCGGATCCATGCGTACCAAGAGCTTCTCGGCTTTCATCGGGTCCTGCATGAGTTCGAAGACGGTCTTCTCCATACGCATCGATTGCGAGCCCTTGATGAGGACGACGGTATCGGAGTCGAGATCGTGTTCGATCTCCTGCCCCGCACGCACGCTCTCACCTTGATCGTACTGACGCAGCTGCGCCTCCGGCATGCCGATGTCCAGCGCTGCTTCGCTGATACCCTTCGCGCGGAAGCCCACCGTGATGAGCATGTCGGCGCATTTCGTCGCGTGCTCGCCTATCTGTTTGTGCGCCTCCTTCGAGAAGCGACCGAGCTCGAGCATATCTCCCAAGATCGCGATCTTGCGCTTGAAGCCCTTCAATTCCTTCAGGGTATCGAGCGCCGACATCGCCGCAGCCGGCGAGGAGTTGTAGGTATCGTCGATGAGGAGCGAGCCGCGGACCCCGTCAAGCAATCGCATGCGGCCCGGCGGCGGTGCCCAACGCGCCAATGCTTCTGCGGCGGATTCCTGTGCGATGCCCGCGACTTCCGCGACGGCGAGCGCGGCGAGCGCGCTGTAGATACGCGGCTTGCCGAGCGCGCCGAAGACGCTCACTTCGATGCGCGAGCCGGAATGTTCCGAATAGAAATGCATGCCGACCGGATGCTTGTCCTGATACTGGATGCCTGCATCCGCAGCGACGAACGCATTGAAGCCGTCGAAGCCGAAGCTGGTCGATATCTCACGATATTCCTCAAGGATGCGCTGCGTATGCACCTCATCGCCGTTGATGATGAGGATGCCGTCGTGCTTCAGGTGTTCTGCAAGACGCTTCTTCTCTTCGGCGAGCGCATGCGGCGAATTGAAATATTCGACGTGCACCGGGATATCCGGAATGGAGGTGATGACGGCAACGTCCGGACGGAGCCATTTGGCGATCGTGCGTATATCCCCCGGCCTGTCGGCCCCGACTTCGACGACGAGCCAATCCGGATAGGGTGCGCGCGAAACTGCCGCCATGAATCCGTACACGATATTGAGAAGCCAACGCCACGCCGACCCCCATCCGCTCTCGAGTCCGAGGATGGTGAGCGGCACGCCGAGCTCGGAGTTATAGCTCTTCTCGCTCTTGCGCACGAAGCGGCCGTTTTCGGAAAGCACGCAGAAGATCGCATCCTTGGTCGAGGTCTTCCCCGCACTGCCGGTCACCGCGATGATCTTCGGGTTCTTGCGCTTGAGGAGGAGCTGCGCCTCGGCCGTGAGTATCGCGACGACCGTCTTCCTCAGGAATGCATGCATATCGTCCCCGTATTGTAATCGACAAAACGGCAAAGGTAGACTTGCCGCCTGTGAATTTTCGCTCTATGGTTTCGGTAGGAGGTGTGCCATGGACGCATCTGAGCTACCGAAAGGCGAGACGAAAGCCACCGTTATCTACAAGGAAAGCAGCGACAACATCATCGTGCAGTTCGATGACGGCCGTCGTATGCAGGTTTCGTGTGCCGCACTGTATATCCAGAAAGGCATGTCGATCACCCTGATCGTCGGCGAGAGCGGGTTCTGGATCTCGTACAAGGATCCGCGCGGACACGATACCCTTCGCGCCGCAAAAGACGCTGCTCCTTAAAAGAAAAGCCCCGCACGATGTGCGGGGCTTGTTAATTAATGATTCTGTCTCCTTTGCTTCGGAACAGATACGGCGCAAGAATAGCACCCAATGACCACGCTCCGAGACCAAACACCATAATATAGGCTTCACTCGTACCGTATCGCGCCATCAGTTTCATTCCTTCCCACATATAGATGACATACACGCTACTCGCTATGTAAAAAAGATATTCTTCGACGGGAAGACCGAATATACGGTAGCCGAGCGTCTGTGCCGGATGGAATTGCCACAGCCATACGCGATCACTCTTGCCATGACGGGTCGCCCACACATCCCAGATGCTTCCGATAATCGTAACGAGCACGATGAATGGCACTAGCTCATCAATCTTCACGACATCGGAAAGAGCGTATGCCGCTACTGATGTCGGAACGCAGAACACGAGAATAAGCGTTGCGAGGTAGTAGTATTTTTTGAACGGATTGCGACGTTTTTTCATACATTACCGATCGGGCGGTATATCGAAGTAATTAATGAGGAATCGTGCCAGCTCATCGAATGGACGCGCAAGCGTGCGTGAGGCGTACATCTCGCCCCGCGGCTCGACGGCATAGAGAAGCACGATGAACTTCGGATCATGCGCCGGGAAGTAGCCGAAGAACGAGTGGAGCCAACGGTCGGTGTAATAGCCGCCGCCGCCCGGATTCGCGATCTGCGCGGTACCCGTCTTCGCGGCGATGGAATAGTGTTCCTGCTTCAAGACACCCTCGAGAAGCGCATCGTCGTACACATTGATGAGCATGTTGGTCACCGTCTCCGCCGTCTCCGGCTTCAAGACCTGCTGCTGGTCGGCAAAGGCGAACTTGCGCTCGATGCCCGCTTCGTTTCGCACCGCCGTCGCGATATGCGGCTCGGGCAAGCGTCCCTCGTTGGCGAGGGCGGCAAGCGCGCGGATCATCTCGATGGGCGTGATAGCGATCGACTGGCCGAACGATGCCGAGGCGAAGTCGACATCCGCTGCCCCCTGCACGTAGAGGTTGTCGATGTTGCCGGCGATCTCGCCCGGAAGATCGATACCGGTCTCCTCGCCCAAACCGAATTTCTTCACGTACTCGCCGAATGTATGATTCCCCATCTTATCGACCGCGAACGAGACGCCCGTGTTGAGTGATTGCGAGAGCACCTGCTGCATGTCGACGACGCCGCGGCCCTTGAAGTCGAAGTTACAGAGCTTGTAACCGGTCTTCGTGATGCATCCGCGGTCCTCATAGGTCGTCTTCGGCGTAATGGCGCCCGCATCGATGGCTGCCGCCACGGTAAGCGGCTTCACGATGGAACCCATTTCATAGCGGTTCTCTACCAACGGGTTCGCATACGAGCGCGCGTCTTCGACGAGATTGTACTGGTTCGGATCGAATGATGGATTGACCGCCATCGCGACGATTTCTCCTGTCTTCGGATCCATGACGATGCCGCCCGCGATCCTCGGGCTGTACGTCTCCATCACGGTCTTCAAGGTACCTTCGAGTTTCTGCTGCGCTGCCGGTTCCAGTGCCGTGATGATGCTTCCCTTCTGCGACATCGGATCAGCGGTGACGAATGCCTGCACATTCGAGAAGATCTCCGCAAACGGATTCACATAGAGGCCGCCGCTGTCATGGCGCAGGATGTCTTCGTAGTACCGCTCCAATCCATAGACACCCTGTCGCTTGTCGCCCATGTAGCCCACGAAGCCGAGCGTGTTCGCTGCCAACGAACCGGCCGGATAGAAACGCCATTCATCACGCACCGTGATCACACCCGGCAATTCCTCGCGCCGCACCGCCGATGCCTCATCGTCGGTCAGCTTGAATGCGACTTCCTCATACGGATCGTCTTTCTTGGTCGCGCTCTTGAGGAACCGCTCCTTCTCGAGGCTCGCCGCAGCAGCCGAAAGCTGCGAGTAGGCGCGCTCGGGGTCTTCGATGTTCTTGGGGTTGATGGCGATGCGCCAGCCGTTCTGCATGACCGCCGCGGCGACACGCTCGCCGTCTTTCTTGGTAAAGAAGATGTCCCCGCGCGGGGCTTCCTCGCCCGCCGCTTCCATATACTGTCCCTGCCCTTCGCGTGCGTATTCCTCTCCGTGGACGATCTGTATGAAATAGAGACGTGTGAGAAGGAAGATCGCCCCGAGGACGGCGAAGAGCGAAAGGATGCGGACACGCAGGACGAAGCGCGATCTCATACAAGGAAAAAAAGGCCCGCGGGGGTCATGCGTAGATTATAGCCTCTCAAAAACTAGAGTCCGCGGGCA
>JAEUQT010000005.1:0-546 GCA_016789445.1 bacterium
TCCGAATAATCGAGATTATTCACTTGCAAAAGGAACGGTCCTTCGTGCTCGACCTCGGGAGCGGGAATGTTATCCACAATCATGTCGAACAGGGCGCGCATGTCGGTCTCCGTGCCGTTGGGGTCCTTTCGGGCAAAGCCGCCCGATCCGCTCGTGTAGATGTGGGGGAAGAACAGGTCTTCTTCCTCTGCGCCGAGGTCGATGAAAAGATCAATCGTCTTGTCGTAGGCATCGATCGGGCGCGCGCCCTCGCGGTCTACCTTGTTCACGCAAACGATTGGCTTCTTCTTGTTCTCAAACGCCTTCTTGAGAACAAACCTGGTCTGCGGCATCGGCCCTTCGTTGGCATCAACGATGAGCAAGACCCCGTCCACCATGCTTAGAACGCGCTCGACTTCCCCTCCGAAGTCAGCGTGGCCCGGTGTGTCAACGATGTTGATCTTGGTACCCATGTACCGAACGCTGGCTACCTTGGAAAGAATGGTAATTCCCTTCTCGCGCTCGAGGTCGTTCGAGTCCATCACGCGCTCATTCACGTGCTGATTA
>JAEUQT010000005.1:556-831 GCA_016789445.1 bacterium
GCCATGGTCAACGTGCGCAATGATGCCTACGGTACGGATTGAGGGGGAGTCCATTCGCCCCCTAGGATACCCGCCGCCTACTTCTGGTCCTGAGCAATTTTCCGGAAGAACCTGGCCATCGCGGGTACCACGTCGTCTGGCAAAGAGTGTCCACCGGGGTAAATGTAGGTCTGGAGCGGAGCCTTGCCTGCAAACTCCGTTAGGTGCTTGCCCAAGGACTTACCCGGTGTTTTGCTACCGTTCACTTCCTTGATCTGGCTCAGCGACCAGTGCAT
>JAEUQT010000006.1 GCA_016789445.1 bacterium
TTACGCCATTCGCTGGCCCATATCATGGCGCAGGCGGTGCTCACGATTCGTCCGAAGGCAAAAATGGCCTTTGGTCCGCCGGTGGAATTTGGCTTTTATTATGACTTCGACTTCGGTGCGGAGCCCATCGGCGAGCGGGATCTGGAACAGATCGAAAACGCGATGCGCAAGATCATCAAGGAAAAGCAGCCCTTCGAGCAGTCCTTCAAGACCCTGGACGAGGCGAAGGCGGTCCTGAGCCCCACCGACCAAACCTACAAGATTGAATATGCCCAGGAGCTGGTGGAGAGCGGCCGCGCGGGCGATGAGGGCCTCGGCTTCTATGTGAATGGGCCCTTCACCGATCTCTGCGAGGGCCCCCACCTGGCCCACACGGGCGAGGTGCCCAAGGCCTGCTTCAAGCTGGACCGAATCTCGGGCAGCTACTGGCGCGGCAGCGAGAAGAATCCGATGCTCACCCGCATCTACGGGCTGGCTTTTGAATCGAAGGACGAACTGGACGATTACATCGCGCGGCGCAAGCTGGCCATGGAGCGGGACCACCGCAAGCTGGGCCAGGAGTTGGACCTCTTCTTTATGGACGAGGAAGTGGGCGTGGGCCTGCCCATGTGGATGCCGAATGGCGCCGTGGTGCGGGACGAATTGGAGCAGTGGGCGCGGGAGATCGAATTCCGCGCGGGCTACCAGCGCGTGAGCACCCCGGCGATTACCCGGGGCGAACTCTACCACCGTTCGGGCCACCTC
>JAEUQT010000007.1 GCA_016789445.1 bacterium
ATGGGCGCCAGGCAGTTGGTGGTACAGCTTGCGCAGCTGATGATGGTTTCGCTTCCGTCGAGTATCGCATGATTTACATTGAACACAACAGTCTTGAGATCACCGGTCGCCGGGGCGGAGATAACCACGCGTTTGGCTCCCGCGGCCAGGTGCGCTTCCGCCTTGGCTTTATCGGTGAAGAAGCCGGTACTTTCGATCACCACGTCCACATCATGAGTACCCCAGGGAATCTGGGCCGGATCTTTCTGCGCATATACCTTCACTTCGTGGCCATTAACCACGATCGCATTTTCCGTAGAAGTCACATGCTGACCAAAGCGGCCCTGTGCGCTGTCATATTTTAACAGATGTGCCAGTACTGCCGGACTGGTGAGATCGTTGATGGCAACAACATCGATACCCTCCATATTATAGATCTGGCGGAAAACCAAGCGGCCGATGCGGCCAAAACCGTTGATTGCAACTTTTACTGTACTCATAACTTTAATTTGAATTTACATTTGAGTGGCAAAAGTACAGGATAAGGAAGAATTTTCAGCGATTATTTTCCGACAAATTTTAGCCCGCAAAAACATCCTGAAAAGCAAGCCCAGACTGGATTTATCTGATACAGCCCGAACCGGAAAAACTGATCCAGTTTTCGTAAAAGATTTGGTTACAAAGTGGCCACGCTTTATCTTTGCCGTCCTTTACGGAACCGCCGCGTTGGTCAAGGGGTTAAGACGCCTCCCTGTCAC
>JAEUQT010000008.1 GCA_016789445.1 bacterium
TAAAAGATGTCTAGATTTAAAAAAAATTAGGACGTTTAAATAACGATATATGTAAGTAATCCATAGAATTTTAATTTACATGTTTCCTATATTATAGTGAAAACTAAAAAAAAAAATTACTTTGTGAACTGAAACATCTAAGTAACAAAAGGTAAAAAATTAAACAAGATTTTAAAAGTAGTGGTGAACGAAATTAAAAAAAAATATATATATATTTTTATTCTGGAATTTATTGAAATATAAAACAAAAAAAGGTTATAGTCCTGTACACAAATAAAAATAAATAAAAATAAATAAAAAAACATGATAAGTTTTTTTATTTAAATAAAGAACCATCTTTAATATTTAAATATTTTTTTAAAATCGATAGTGAACTAGTACCGTGAGGGAAAGATGAAAAGAACCTTAAAAAAAAATAAAGAGGAGTTAAAAGAATCCTAAATTTGTATACTTTATAGCATTTGTTTTAAGATATTCTTAAACAATATACCTTTTGTATAATGGGTCAACAAGTTAATTTTTAAAGTAAACAAAAATTTAAAATTAATTGTATAGCGAAAGCGAGTTTTTTTTTAAAGCGTTTAAATTTTAAAAATTAAACCCGAAACTAAATGATCTAATTACGTTCAAATTGAAAAAAATTTTAATTAATTTTTGGAGGATTGAACCCATGTATGTTGCAATATACTGGGATGAAATGTGATTAGGGGTGAAAG
>JAEUQT010000009.1 GCA_016789445.1 bacterium
CTCCAACCAAAGGCAGCATCATCACCCGTGGGCGCATAGCCAGTCTACTGGAAGTCGGTACAGGTTTCCATCCCGAGTTGACAGGTCGTGAGAACATTTTTCTCAATGGCTCCATCCTTGGAATGAAATTCAATGAGATTCGAAGCAAATTCGACCAGATCGTTGATTTTTCCGGTGTCTCCAAATTCCTGGACACCCCCCTTAAACACTATTCAAGCGGAATGCAACTACGTCTGGCTTTCGCGGTTGCAGCTTTCCTGGAGCCGGAGATCCTGATCATCGATGAAGTATTGGCTGTTGGAGACGCTGAATTCCAGCGGAAGTGTATGGGAAAGATGGATGAGGTATCGCAGAGCGGCAGGACGATTCTTTTTGTCAGTCACAACATGGGTGCGGTAAAATCGCTTTGCCAGAAAGCCATTCTATTGAACAAAGGAACGATTCAAACGATTGGCCCATCAGCCAAGGTGGTGGAAGAATATCTCGCCAATGCCTATACGACAACGGAAAAGCATCGTGAAGATCTTCAGTCGTCGGATGGTCGGGTGAAGCTTCGGTTTCCATACTGGATCGACAAAAATGGCGTTCCGGTTAGTGCCTTCGCTTA
>JAEUQT010000010.1 GCA_016789445.1 bacterium
TCCACGTGTCAGGTCTTACTCGGGTACCAACGATCGATTTTCACGCTTTCGCCTACGAGACTATCACTCGCTATGGTCAGACTTTCCAGACTGTTCGGCTAGCATCCAATCGATCTAGTGTCGGCCCCACAACCCCATTGGACATGTCCAATGGTTTGGGCTTTTCCGCTTTCGATCGCCTCTACTAACGGAGTCGCGTTTGCTTTCTTTTCCTCGTGGTACTGAGATGTTTCACTTCCCACGGTTGATTAGGGTATCTCGGCTTCAATGCTTGTTTGGCAGCTCGACCGAGCTTTTCGCAGCCTTCCGCGCCCCTTCTTCTGGTGCCTAGGCATCCCCTGTACGCCCTTATTCGCTTGACCACATCGATTCGTCTCTCCGACTTTCCACACCTCTTTGCCTCGCAGCAAAGATTTGCGTATTGCCAGATCGTCTCACCGACTTGTCTTGCGGATTGCATGTCCTGTGTTCTTGCGAACACTCAACACCAACCATCATCAAACGACGGGTGATAATTACCTAAGAGCATCGAGAACACCCTCGAATGGCAGGCTGATCCTGCCTTTCGATGAT
>JAEUQT010000011.1 GCA_016789445.1 bacterium
CTTCCACGTGCTCGCCAGCTACGGGCACGTCCGCGACCTTTCGGCGCGGAAGCTCAAAGGTGAAGAAGTCGCCGGCATCCGCATCAAGGACGGCTGGAAGCTACGCTACGCCGTGGACGAGAAGAAAGAGGAAGGCGGCCGCAAGCGGCGCTCCAGCCAGGACATTCTCAATGAACTGAAACGCGAAGCGGACCGCGCCGGCCGCGTGCTTCTGGCGAGCGACCCCGACCGCGAAGGCGAAGCGATCGCCCGCGACATCGCGGACGAACTCGACCTCGATCCGAAACGCACGTTCCGCGTTCGTTTCAATGAGATCACGAAGAACGCGGTGCAGGACGCGCTCGCGAAGCCGGATGAGATCAACACGAAGCTCGTGGCGGCGCAAGAAGCCCGCCGCGCCATGGACCGCGTCGTCGGCTTCCCGCTAAGCAACCTGCTCGGCAAGAAGGTGGCCGGCGGCTTGAGCGCGGGCCGCGTGCAATCCGTCGCCGTGAAGCTCATCGTGGACCGCGAACGCGAGATCGAGAAGTTCATCACGGACGAATACTGGAAGATCA
>JAEUQT010000012.1:0-253 GCA_016789445.1 bacterium
GTGTTGTTCTCCGCGTCGCTCGCCGTGGCAGCGCTGGTGATCACTGGCGCGTTGTCGTTGGCGGACGTCACAGTGACGGCGATGGCCTGACTGTCCGTGCCGCCCTGGCCGTCGGCCACCTGGACGATCACATCGTAGACGTTGTCCCCGCCGGCATCGGTCGGGGCTTCGAAGTCGGGCGCAGAGATGAAGCTCAGGGCTCCGGTGCTGGCATTGATGCTGAACTTGGCGGCATCGGCACCACCCACGATGG
>JAEUQT010000012.1:270-545 GCA_016789445.1 bacterium
CGTGACCGTCATCACCGCTGTGGTGTTCTCCGCCACGCTCGCCGTGGCAGCGCTGGTGATCACCGGCGCGTTGTCGTTGGCGGACGTCACGGTGACGGCGATGGCCTGACTGTCGGTGCCTCCCTGGCCATCGGCCACCTGGACGATCACGTCATAGACGTTGTCACCGCCGGCATCGGTCGGTGCCTCATAGTCTGGAGCGGTCACGAAACTCAGCGCGCCCGTGCTGGTGTTGATGCTGAACTTGGCAGCATCGGCACCGCCGACAATCGAGT
>JAEUQT010000013.1:0-260 GCA_016789445.1 bacterium
GCGCTTCCTGCGCGTTCTTCGACTTGGTGACGTAGACGTTCGGCTTGTCCGGCAGCGCCTGCGTGCCGTAATCGCGCGCGATGACGTCGCGGATCTCGGCCAGCGCGTCCTGCGACAGCGTCACCGAGTCGGTACGCATGTAGCTGATCAGGCCGACGGTGCCTTCCTCGTCGCCGATGGCCACGCCTTCGTACAGCTTCTGCGCCACCTGCATGGTCTTGCGGGTGGTGAAGCCGAGCTTGCGCGAGGCTTCCTGCTGC
>JAEUQT010000013.1:270-530 GCA_016789445.1 bacterium
GCGTCGAGGTGGTGAACGGCGGTGCGGGACGGCGCTTGCGTTCCTTGCTGGTCACGTCGGTGACGTGCAGCGTGCCCTGCGCGGCCTGCTGGATGCGCAGGCGGGCGGCTTCGGCGGTGTCGCCGTCGGTGACGGTGAACTGTTCGAACTTCTGCCCGTCCAGTTTGGTGAGCTTGGCGGTGAAGGCCTGGCGCGGATGCGCGCACTCGGCCTCGATGCTCCAGTACTCGCGGGCGATGAAGGCTTCGATCTCTTCCTCG
>JAEUQT010000014.1 GCA_016789445.1 bacterium
GATGCCGCCGCCGTGGATGTCGATGGTCTCGCCGAGATTTGCGCGGATCATCGCGGAGCATTCGATGTGCCAGCCCGGGCGGCCGCGTCCGAACGGCGCGTCCCAGGCGGGCTCGCCCGGTTTCGCCGCTTTCCAGAGCGCGAAGTCGGACGGGTGCTTCTTGTCGTCTTCCGCTTCGACGCGCGTGCCGGAAAGCATCTCGTCCTGCGTGCGCCGCGAGAGCTTGCCGTAGTCGGCGTCCTCGGCGACGCAGAACCACACGCCGCTCGAGCCCTTGTACGCCGCGCCCTTTTCGAGCAGCGACCCGATGATCTCGCACATGGGTCCGATATGGCCGGTGGCGGTCGGCTCCAGCGTCGGCTTCAGATTGCCGAGCGCGGCCATGTCGGCGCGGTAGATGTCGGTGTAGCGCGCGGTGAGCGTGTCGATGGATTCGCCGAGTTCGGCGGCGCGCGAAATGATGCGGTCGTCGATGTCCGTGAAGTTGCGCGCATAGATGACGGCATTC